>JANQOH010000417.1 GCA_028289725.1 Alphaproteobacteria bacterium | reverse complement strand
AGAGCGCCATCGCCCTGCCTTGTCGGGGCGACGCGTGGTCTTGATTGACGATGTGATGACCACAGGCGCCACCGTTGATGCTTGTGCGCAGGTCTTGCGGCGGGCCGGCGTCGACCATATTGGCGTGTTGACCCTTGCCCGCGTCGTTTTCAGTGATTAATCCAATAGTGTGATTTGGTCCGGGCCGCTTGGCCCCAGGCACAATAGGCACTAAGTTTCCGCGCAAATTCGGCGCGCAAGACGCCGAAACGCGTGCAGTGGATTGAGAGTCAATGGCTGAAATTGTGATCTATTCCAGCCCGTTCTGCGGCTATTGCTTCCGCGCGAAGCGGCTGCTGGATAGCAAGGGCGTGACCTATGAGGACATCGACGTGATGGTCGATCCGTCGCGACGGCCCGAGATGCTGGAACGCTCCGGCGGCCAGTCTACGGTGCCGCAAATTTTTATCGACAATCAGCATGTTGGCGGTTCGGATGAGTTGGCGGCGCTCGAGAGCTCTGGCGAGCTCGATCGGCTGCTGGGGCTTGCGTAATGGCCACGCCGGTGCGCGTTGCCTGTGTGCAGGTGACCGCCACGCCGGATATGGCGGCGAACATAGACGCCGCCTGCGCGTTCGCGATAGAAGCCGCGGCGGACGGCGCGCGCTTCGTCCTGTTTCCCGAGAATGTCACCATGCTTGCCGGCGGCGGCGCCATGCGGGAGGCGGCGCCGGTGGCTGGCGCGCACCCGGCGCGCGAAGCCTTTGCCGATGTGGCGCGAGAAACCGGGATTTGGCTTTTGGCCGGGAGCATCGCTGAAAAAGCCGGCGATGGACGGCTCGCGAATCGCTCGCTTCTGTTTGATGCCGAAGGGGTGACGGTCGCCGAGTTCGACAAAATTCACATGTTCGATGTGACGCTCGACGCCGGTGAGAGCTATCGAGAATCCGAATCCTACCGCCCCGGCGACAAAGCGGTGCTGGCCGATACGCCGTGGGGCGCATTGGGCATGACAGTCTGTTACGACCTACGTTTTCCGCAGCTTTATCGCGCACTTGCGCAGGCCGGCGCGCAAATGCTTAGCGTGCCATCGGCTTTTACCGTCCCCACGGGGCGCGCCCATTGGCATGTTCTGTTGCGCGCGCGTGCGATTGAGACCGGTTGTTTTGTCTTTGCGCCGGCGCAATGCGGGACGCACTACGGCAATCGCCGGACCTACGGCCACAGCCTGATCATCGACCCCTGGGGCGAAATTCTGGCGGAGGCTGGCGAAGCGCCTGGCGTCATCGCGGCGGATATCGACCTTGAGGCCGTCGCGGATGCGCGGTCCAAGGTGCCGAGCCTCACGCATGACCGCGCCTACGCGCCGCCGGTCAATAAGACGTCGCGCGCGGCGGCGGAGTAGACGGCTGTTCACGCCGCGCCGTGATCAGGTGGATGCGATCGCGCAGATGCGTTGAACGCACGCCGGTTTCGGATCGGTGACCTCGAGGTCCTCATAAGCCAGGACACGAAGATTCGCCACAGCGGCCATGGCCAGCAGCTCGCCTGGCGTCAGCAGGAAGTCCGGATTGCTGGGTTTGCCGTAGCGTTCGTTGCCCCGCGCGAAGGTCTCGTAAATCAGCACGCCCGCCGGCTTCAGCGCGGCGGGGATAGATGCAAAGAGCGGCCGGAAGAGATAATTGGTCACCACAATGCCGGCGAAACGCTGTTCGCCCAAAGGCCAGGCGCTGCCATCCTCCAAATCCACCTCTAGGCGCGTCAGCTCCGGCGCCTCGATGTCCTCGAGGCCCGAAATATCGCGGTCCACCGCGGTCACCGGGTGCCCCCGTGCGAGCAAAAAGCGCGTGTGTCGCCCGCCGCCGCAAGCGAGATCGAGCACAGGCCCGCCAGCTGCGATCAGCGGCGCGAACCGTTCAACCCATGCGGAGGGCGGTGCCGTCATCGTGGCAACCCCTTGTTCTGTCTGCGAAAGCGTGCCATCTAAGGGAAACGAACGTCGTATTGAGAAGGCGTTTCAAGGATTTTGCGGACGATGATTGTATACAATCTCAGATGCGCCAAGGATCATTCGTTTGAAGCGTGGTTTCGCGACAGCGCGACCTACGACGCGCAAGCCAAGGCCGGTGAAGTCGTGTGTCCCGTGTGCGGCAATACGAAGGTCGCCAAGGCGCCCATGGCGCCGAATATTTCCTCCAGCAAGGCAAGCAGCCCTGACGCCGCCGGTGCGGCCGAAGTGATGGGCAAGCTGCGCGAACTGCGCGCGGCGGTGGAGTCCAACAGCGACCATGTTGGCGACAAGTTTCCGGAAGAGGCGCGCAAGATCCACTATGGGGAAACGGAAAAGCGCAATATCCACGGTGACGCGACGCCTGAAGAGGCAAAGTCACTGAAAGAAGAGGGCGTTGATTTCTCGGTCATCCCGTGGGTCCCACGCGGCGACAGCTAATTCCGCAACTGTCGATACCATTCTCTGACATTTTCGGCGCCGTGCGGCGCGATGCTTGGCGGCTGGATCCGTCGCTGATCCATCTCGATCATGGCGCGTTCGGCGCGGCGCCTGTTCCGGTGCTGGCAGCGCAGAGTGAATGGCGGGCGCACCTCGAATCCGATCCCGCCGGGTTCATGACCGAACGGCTCGAACCCGCACTGCACGATGTGCGCGCGCAACTAGCGCCGTTTGTCGGTGTCGCTCCTGACGATCTGGTCATGGTCGGCAATGCGACCGAAGGGCTCAATGCGGTCTTGCGTTCCTGGCCGATCGCGCCCGGCGATGAAATCGTCACTTCCTCATTGGCCCATGGCGGTCTGCGCTTGGCGCTTCGCAACATTTGCGAGGTGGCCGGCGCGAAACTCGTCGTCGCCGATTTACCGACACCGTTCGTGACGGAAGAGCAGGTTATCGATGCCGTCGGGGCGGCCCTTTCAGGTCGCACGCGCTATGCCGTTTTGGAACACGTCACGTCGCCGGGCGGCGTGGTTCTGCCGATTGTGCGTCTCACGGCCTTGTGCCGGGAACGCGGTGTGCCCGTGTTGGTCGATGGGGCCCATGGTCCCGGAATGCTTGACCTTCAGATTGTTGAGACCGGCGCCGATTGGTATGTCGGCAGTTGCCACAAATGGCTGTGCGCGCCGAAGGGCGCCGCCTTGCTATGGACACGGCCGGCACATCAAGGCGATTTGCGTCCGGCCATCGTCGCGGCGGAACATGACGCCGGGTTCGTGGGATCGTTCGGGTGGTCCGCGACGCGTGACTACAGCGCGTGGCTGTCGGTCCCAGCGGCACTGGAATTTTGGCAATCGCTCGCGCCTAAGAAGGCGCGCGCTTACATGAATAAACTAGCGGATTTTGGCGGTGATCACCTGGCGGCCGCTTGGGGCACGGAACGCCTTGCGCCGCCCGAAATGTGCGCCGCGATGGTCGCGGTACGCGCGCCGGTTTCCGCAGACACCAAGTCGCGGGACCTGCGCAGCCGTCTCCGCCACGAACACGGCATTGTCGCGACGGTCAGCACAATCCACGACGCGCTGTGGCTGCGCCTGAGCTTTCACGTCTACAACGACCCATCCGATGTCGAGCGGTTGGCCGGTATTTTCGGCTAGCCCGACGGTTTCGACGCAACCACCACGTAATTGACGCCAAGATCGCGGCTTTGGGACCAACGCCCCGTGAGCGGGTTGAAACTCATGCCGACGGCCTCTTCGACCGCAAGGCCGCAGGCCGAAAGAAGGCCGATCAGTTCCGCCGGCTTGAGAAATTTCGACCAATCATGCGTCCCGCGCGGCAGCCAACGGAGCACATATTCGGCGCCGACAACCGCCAAAGCATACGCTTTGGCGGTGCGATTGAGCGTGGCGGTGAACATCAAACCGCCCGGCGCTAAGCACGCGGTCGCGGCGTCAAGATATGCGGGAACGTCGGCGACATGCTCCACGACCTCCATGTTGAGAACGACATCGAAGCGCGCGCCTTGGCGCGCCAGTTCTTCGATGGCAATGTTCTGATAGTCGATCGCGAGGCCGGTTTGGGCGGCGTGAATGCGCGCGGCCTCGATATTGCGGTCCGCCGCATCGATGCCGGTGACGTTCGCGCCCAGCCGGGTCATCGGCTCGCTGAGCAGGCCGCCGCCACAGCCAATATCGAGCAAACTCAGTCTGTCAAATGGTTTCGCCGTCGCGATATCGCGGCCAAAGTGTTCGGCGGCCCGATCGCGAATCAATTGCAGCCGCGCGGGATTGAAGCGATGCAAGGGCGCGAACGGGCCGGTCTCGTCCCACCAGGTCTCGGCCAAAGCGGCAAATCGCGCCACCTCCGCCGGGTCTGCGGTGCGGTCGGATCGTGCGGTCGCGTCGGCGGTTGGTTGCGGCATGGGTGTGTCCCGGCTTGCGAGGGGGGTAGCGGAAAAGTATGAATAGCGCGCCTCGCGGGCAACCGTGGGGCGCTTGTTTTTGTTCTTTCGCTGCGGGGCAGCCTCAATATGGCGCGGATCGTCCAGAAATTCGGCGGCACATCGGTCGGTGATCTTGACCGCATTCGGAATGCCGCGCGCCGCGTCAAACAGGCGGTGGATCGCGGCGAACAGGTCGCGGTCGTTGTTTCTGCGATGTCCGGTGAGACCAACCGGTTGGACGGCTGGACCCGCGAAATCTCGCCGCTTCACGATACGCGCGAATATGACGTGGTGGTCTCCGCCGGCGAGCAGGTGACTTGCGGCCTTATGGCGATGGCTTTGCAGGACATCCAGGTTCCGGCGCGTTCCTGGCTCGGTTGGCAAGTGCCGATCGTAACCGACGATCTGCACGGACGGGCGCGTATCGAGTCGATTGACACAGAGATGATCGGCGGACGCATCGACGGCGGCGAGGTCGCGGTCGTGGCGGGGTTTCAGGGCCTTGGGCCACGCAACCGCATCACGACACTGGGCCGCGGCGGCTCCGATGCCTCGGCCGTCGCCCTGGCGGCGGCGCTTGGGGCCGAGCGCTGCGATATCTTCACCGACGTGGACGGTGTTTACACCACGGATCCGCGCATCGTTGCGAAGGCCCGCAAGCTTGATAGAATCGCGTACGAGGAAATGCTCGAAATGGCATCGCTCGGCGCAAAAGTGTTGCAAACCCGCGCCGTAGAACTGGCCATGCGGCACCGCGTGACGTTGCAAGTGGTGTCTAGTTTCGAGGACGTACCAGGCACGTTCCTGGTCGATGAGGACGAAATCGTGGAAAAGAACATTGTCAGTGGCATCGCCTATAGCCGGGACGAAGCCAAGATTACGCTGGCCCATATCGCGGACCGCCCCGGTGTCGCGGCGAGTGTCTTCGGACCGCTGGCCGACGCCGGCATCAATGTCGACATGATCGTGCAGAGCTCATCGCAGGACGGCCGCTCGGCGGACATCACGTTCACGATTGGAAAATCCGATTTGAACCGGACGCTGGAGGTGTTGGAGGGCAACCGCGGCGCGCTCGAATATCGGGAATTGATGTCCGATGCGGATGTCGTGAAAGTCTCGGTTATCGGCGTTGGCATGCGTACCCATGCGGGCGTCGCGCAGCAGATGTTCCACACGCTGTCTGACAAGGGGATCAATATCCAGGTGATTTCCACATCCGAAATAAAAGTGAGCGTGCTAATCGCCGAAGAATACACCGAACTCGCCTTGCGTTCCCTGCATAGCGCTTACGGTCTCGATGCCGAATGACGCGACAACCTTTTCGGTGAAAGGGCACGACGCGGGCCGAGAACGTTTGGCTCGTTTGTGGGCGCGGGGGCGCGATGTTCTGGGAACCGAGTATGCGATTCTCGGCGGCGCGATGTCTTGGGTCTCCGAACGCAATCTCGTGTCGGCGATCTCCAATGCCGGGGGCTTCGGGGTTATCGCGTGCGGGTCCATGGGACCGGATTTGTTGAGCGCGGAGATCGATGCGACGCGCGCGCTGACGGACCGGCCTTTCGGCGTCAATCTGATCACGCTCCACCCCGAGCTTGAAGGTCTGATCGATGCCTGCATCGATCACGCTGTCACCCATATCGTGTTGGCGGGCGGCCTGCCGCGCGGCGCGGCGATCAACCGCATCAAGGATGCCGGCATTCGGGTTCTCTGCTTTGCGCCGGCGAAGGCGTTGGCACGCAAATTGGTGCGCATGGGCGTGGACGCCTTGATCATCGAAGGCATGGAGGCCGGTGGACACATTGGCCCGGTTTCCACAGGCGTGCTGGCGCAGGAAATACTTCCAGAAACTACCGAAGTTCCCGTGTTCGTTGCCGGGGGGATTGGCCGGGGTGAGGCGATCGCTGGGTATCTGGAATCCGGTGCTTCCGGGTGTCAGCTGGGCACACGCTTTGTTTGCGCGACCGAGTCGATCGCACATCCGAATTTCAAACGCGCTTTCATTCGCGGCAATGCGCGCGACGCTCAAACGTCCGTACAATTGGATCCGAAGTTTCCGGTGATCCCGGTTCGCGCGCTCGCCAATCAGGCCAGCCAGCGCTTCATGGATGTGCAGCGCGAGGTCATCGCGCGCCACGCCGCGGGCGAACTGGACTTGAAGGCGGCGCAGCTTGAGATCGAGCATTTCTGGGTCGGCGCCTTGCGTCGCGCGGTGATCGACGGGGATGTCGACGGGGGATCCGTAATGGCCGGCCAAAGCGTCGGCATGGTGACGCGCGAGCAGTCGACGGCGGAAATTATCGAAGAACTGGTGGATCAGGCCGCGGCCGCGCTCGCGCAACGTCAGGATGTTGCCCTAGACCAAGCGTCCACAGAAGACGGGTCAGCACATAGGGCGGCCGCCCAAGGATGACCGCCGCGCCAAACGTAAGTGGGCCGCGCAGACTGCTGCGCCGGCTGCGCGACGTTATGGCCGGACACGGGCGCGCCCAGGACCGGCTGGATCAACTCGTCCGCATCATCGCCGCCGACATGGTGGCCGAGGTGTGCTCGTGCTATCTGATGCGCGCTGGCGAGGTGCTGGAACTGTTCGCAAGCGAAGGACTCAATCCGAGCGCGGTCCATAAGACGCGATTGCAAATCAGTGAGGGCCTTGTCGGCCATATTGCCGCGACGGCCCGGGCTCTGAACCTGTCCGACGCGCAATCCCATCCCTTGTTCGCCTACCGTCCGGAAACCGGCGAGGAAATCTATCAGTCATTAATGGGTGTGCCCGTATTGCGCAGTGGGCGCGTGATCGGCGTGTTGGTCGTCCAAAACCGCACGCGCCGTCACTATGACGAAGAAGAGCTCGAGGCGCTCCAAATGGTCGCGATGGTGATCGCCGAATTGGCGGCGGGTGGCGAGCTTGTCGATCCGGCGGAGTTGCTGGCGCCGGAGGGTCGGTTCACCGGGCCGGCCGTCATAGAAGGTCAAGCCCTGGTGCCGGGACTTGCGCTCGGGACGGTAGCGGTACCGCGGCCGCAAGCGCCGGTGGAGCGATTGGTTGCCGATGATCCGGTCGGTGAAAAACGGCACCTGGCGGAAGCGCTGTCCGCCCTTCGGGAAGGGCTCGACCGGATGCTCGCGGACACGGATTTTGCCAAAGGGGATGAACCCCGCGATGTCTTGGAGACGTTCCGCATGTTCGCTGAGGACAGCGGCTGGATGCGGCGGATCGAAGAAGCGATCGATAGTGGACTAACGGCCGAGGCGGCGGTCATTCGCGTACAGGAAGACACGCGCGTGCGCATGTCACAAGCCGCAAACAGCTATTTGCGCGAACGGCTCTTGGACCTGGAGGAGCTGGCGAACCGATTGCTGCGGTATCTGACCGGCGACAATGGGCCAATTGGTGGTGCCGAGCTGCCCGACGATGTGGTGTTGGTGGCGCGCACGCTGGGGCCGGCCGAACTCCTGGAGGTCGATCGCGAGCGCTTGCGCGGTGTGATCTTGGAGGAAGGGTCGCCGACGATGCACCTGGCGATCGTCGCGCGCGCGCTCGAAATACCCGTGGTCGGTCAGGTGCGCGACGCGCTCAGCCGGCTCAGTCCAGGGGAAACGGTGATCGTCGATGGCGCCGAGGGACGCATCACCGCACGGCCCGACGACGCGGAAATCCATTTGCTCAACGAGCAGGCGGCGGACCGGTCGCAGCGGCAAGAACGGTACCGCGCTTTGCGGGACGAAAAAGCCATCACGACCGACGGCACCGAGATCTCACTGAACATCAATGTCGGCTTGCTGATCGATACGATGCGCATCGATGAGATCGGCGCCGAGGGCGTTGGACTATGTCGGACCGAGATTCCGTTCATGATGTCCGCGCGCTATCCGGATATCGGCGCGCAAACGCAGCTCTATAAAGGGATCATGGACAGCGCCGGCGACCGGCCGGTGGTGTTCCGCACGCTCGATATCGGCGGTGACAAGCGATTGCCGTACCTGCCGGCCATGGCGGAGGAGAATCCCGCCATGGGCTGGCGCGCGATCCGGATCGGTTTGGATCGGCCCGCCATTCTCCGCCATCAATTGCGCGCGATGCTGCGCGCGGCGGAGGGGCGGGCGCTTCATGTCATGTTCCCGATGGTTGCGACGGTCGGCGAATTTCAACATGCGAAAGCCTTGCTGGAACGCGAATTGCGCCGCCGGCACGACTTGAATGAGCCATCACCGAAGGATCTAAAAGTCGGCGCCATGGTCGAGGTGCCCGCCTTGATGTGGCAGTTGCCCGCGCTGCTCGATGCGGTCGATTTCGTGTCGGTCGGCACCAACGATCTGGTGCAGTTCCTGTTTGCCAGCGACCGCGGCAACGCTTCGGTTTCGAAACGTTATGGCGTGCTGAATCCGGCGGTCATGGCTTTGTTTCGCCAACTGGTCGCGGCGTGCGATGGGCGCAACGTGCCGCTCACCGTGTGCGGCGAGGCGGCCGGC
>JANQOH010000405.1 GCA_028289725.1 Alphaproteobacteria bacterium | reverse complement strand
GAAGACGGGTCGCCTGGTATCTGAAGCATTGCGGGCGTCAGTTCCGGCTGGCCATCCAGCGCAATGGTCCGGTCACGTTCCGCTGATTCCGAAGTTTCGATGGAAGCGCCGAACAATTTCAGCATCCGTTCCGTGTGATCTCTCGTTGGTTCCGCTTCAATCACGGTCGTTTGTCCCGGCGTATTGAGGCCGGCCAACAATACGGCGGACTTCACTTGGGCGGAGGCGACTGGAAGGCGATAGTCGATCGGCACCGGACGGGCGGCGCCCCGAACGGTCAGCGGCAATCGGTCATGATCGGCGGATTCGAACGTGGCGCCGAACGCCGATAACGGCTCGATGATGCGGCGCATCGGACGCCGCCGAAGCGACGCATCGCAGGTGACTACCGCGCTCATCGGATGGCTGGCCAATAATCCGATGATCAAACGGGCGGCGGTTCCGCTATTTCCGAGATCCAGCACGTCGGTTGGCGCGCCCAAGCCGCCGATCCCGACGCCGTCGATGGTCCAGTCGCCATCGCTCTTTCGCTCGACCGTCGCACCGAGGAGCCGCATCGCGTTCGCGGTGGCCAAGGTGTCTTCCGCTTCGAGCAATCCGCGCACTGTGCTACGGCCCACAGCAAGCGCCGACAATATCAGCGCGCGGTGCGATATGGACTTGTCACCCGGAAGCGAAATCGTGCCGGACAAGCGAGCCGCCTTCGTCGCGCGGAGCGCTGCGCCGTTGTTCCGTTCAGCCATCTTTGGTCACATCAAACACAGAACGTTAACCAGACGTGGATTGTGCTGGCCTGGATCGGACCACTAGCATGCCTCAAAGCACGACGCGAGCGGGTTCGCCGTCCCGGGATCTCCTAAATTGCGCATTGCGGTCCGGTCGTGTCGATTTTGCTTTGACAGCCGGGTAGCGGACATGGCAAAGGCGAGCCCGGAAAATACGCGCGGATGGAGATGCGAAGGTGAGTAAGCACGAGCTGGGGCAGAAGCATTTCTGTACAAACTGCGGTGCGAAATTTTACGACCTAATGCGAAGTCCTCCGACTTGTCCGAAATGTGAGACGGTTGTCGAGGTCGTTGAGAAGCCACGGCCCACAAGGGCGGCGGCCAAACCCAAGCCTAAACCAGCGGCTCCGGCGCCGGCTCCGGCCGCAGAAGACGAGGCCGGGGTTTTGGAGGATGCGGATGATGTCGATGTCGCCACCGACGATGACGCCGATGATGACGTGATCGAGGATGTGTCCGAACTCGGCGAAGATGAAGCGGACGTGGCGGGCGTTGTTTCCGGGGAGGACGAGACCGCTTAAGCGTTCAGGAGATTCGCCCCCGGGGGCGGTCAGCGATTTCCGCTTGCGGCCGTCGCGCGTGGTCACTAGGGTCTCGCGCAGACCGCGATCGGTCACGAAATTGGGGCCATAGCTCAGTTGGGAGAGCGCTTGAATGGCATTCAAGAGGTCGGCGGTTCGATTCCGCCTGGCTCCACCAAATCACCTAAGAGGTTAGGTCTTTCGGCCTAGCCTCTTTTGCTTTTCATCAGCCGATTCTTGGTGGGAAATCGACCGACTTTAGAGTGGCGCCAAGGCGATGTCCGGCACTGCGATAATCAGCGCGACCATCAGCAACATGATCAGCGCGAACGGGAATGCACCTGCGAAAATGTCGTACAGGCTGATGTCATCCGTGTTGAGCGTACTCTTGATGACATAGGCGGCGATGCCGAGCGGCGGTGTGAGCAGTCCGATCTCGACACCGATCACGGTGATAATGCCGAACCACACAAGGTCCGCGCCGAATGGCGCGAGCATCGGCAGAAACAGCGGCACCAGGATCAAGATGATCGAGGTTGCATCGAGCACGGTGCCGAGCACCAACAGAAGCAAGACGTAGACGGCCAGGACGCCATACAGCCCAAACGAAGCCGTTGCGACGAAATCGCCGAGCTCGCCGGCAATGCCGGAGAGGCCGAGCATGCGGCTATACATGCTCGCGGCAATCACAAGAAAACAGATCGAAGCCGTGATGTGGCCGGTCTCGATCAACACGCGCCAAAATGTGGCGAGGTTGAGTTTGCGCTTGGCGATCGCGATGGCCAGGGCGCCGAGCGCGCCGGCGGCGCCCGCTTCGGTTGGCGTGAACACGCCGCCATAGATGCCACCGATCACCATGAGAACCAGCAGACCGATCGGCGCCAGTTTCGTGACCATTTCGCCAACGCTCATCAGAGGGTCATCGTCCACCGGGACGTCGCTTGCCGACCGACCGCCGACATAGCCCGGCGCGAAACGCGCCATCAGCATGATCGCCACGCAAAATGCCATGGACAGAGCAATGCCGGGGATGACCGCGGCCAGGAACATGTCGCCGACGGACTGCTCGGTGAGCACCGCGTAGACAATCAAGAGCAGGCTTGGCGGGATCAGCATGCCGAGGATGGAACTGCCGGCCACGACGCCGACCGCGAAGCGCGGGCGATATCCATAGCGCAACATTTCGGGCACGGCGACGCGGGTGAAGACCGCGGCGGACGCGATGCTGATACCGGTGATCGCCGCAAACACGGCATTCGCGGCGACGGTCGCAATGCCGAGTCCGGCCCGGACCCGCCGGAATATTTGGTTGGCCACCGCGAAGGTTTCCGTGCCCATGTCGGCTGCGCCGACCAACAGACCCATCAACACGAACAGCGGGATCACCCCGAATATATAGTTTGCTACACTATCCGATGCGGCTAGCGTTAGAAGTTTGATCGCAATCACGGCGTTGCCCTTGATCGCCCATACGCCGACAAAGGACACCAAGGCCAATACCACGGGCACGTACATGCCAGCGTAGATCAATGCCAAAATAGAGAGAATCGAGATCGTCCCGATCTCAATACTACTCATGGTGCGCTGTTCGCAGCATGGCGGTTGCCGTCTGCGTTTCGGATGGCGGAAAGATCACGCCATAGGAGAATCAAGAATTGGATTGTGAGGCAAACGCAGCCCACAATGATGATCAGCCGAACGGGCCACACCGGCGCGACGAAGATCCCTTGGTTGCCAACATAATGATTGCCGGTCCAAGCCTGTGTGAATCGCGGAATGCTGCCGTAGGTAATGAGCGCACAAAGCACCGCGCCAGTGAGATTATAGATCGCGCCCAACGTGTGACCCAGGCGCGGCAGGCGCGCGAGCAATTTTCCAAACGCCGCGTCGGACCGCGTGATCCGACCGACCTTGAGTGTATGGGGTAGCTGCAGAAATACGATCGCGACGATCGAAAGCTCGACCAGTTCCTTGACGCCCGGCACCGGGTGCGAAAACAGAAATCGCCCGAAGATATCCGAGTTGATCAGCACCATAATCGCGAAAATGCATATGGTGCCGATAGCGTTCAGCCCCTCGATCAGGCCATCGAAACGCCAGGGCCGCCAGCGCCTCGGTGCCGCCCTGGTGGCATTCGGCGACCGATCAGCGCTGTCCCGGGCGTCGCCCATGGGGTGTTATTGATCCCATTGCCGTGCAATTGGTTGCGACTGATCACGCATTTTTTGCATATAGGCGCCAAGGATGGCCCGGCCGGGAAGACCTTGGGACTCCATTTGGTCCGCCCAGTCGCCGGCGATATTCGGCAGCGCCGCCGCCCATTTCGCGCGCTCGTCTTCCGGCAATTCGAATATGTCACCTGCATTATCGCGGTAGGCCTGCATGCCTTTCTCCGCGCCGGCCATGACAAACCGCGCCGACTCGTCGCGGTAATCCGTCGCCACCTCCTGCAAGACAGTTTTGACTTCGTCCGGCAAACTGTCCCACACATCCTTGTTGACCGTCACCGCGAACGAATTTACCGCGCCAAGATTGGCGTTCAAATAATGCGGCGCGACTTCGTAGAGCTTGAAGTTGCCAGCGGCCTCGGCCCACGCGATCGCGCCTTCATAAATGCCGTTCTTGATGCCGTTGTACCATTCGGCCAGCGTCGAATTGACTCCGGTGGCGCCAATGCCTTCGAGCCATAGCAGGTTCGGTCCGGCACCGCCGATCTTCATCCCCTCGAAATCGCTGAGGGCGCGGACCGGTTTTGACGTCACGACTTGATAGGTATCCACCGTGCCGGTGGCGGCGAGATACACTTGGTTGTACGTGTCCCAGCTTTCGCGCATGGCAGGGAACTGTTCGGTCAATTCGTCGATTGTCCGCACGACGAGCAGCAGGTCGTGCGAAACGAACGGTGTCACGAATGCGACGTTGTAGAGCGGCACCTTGTCGACGTGGAAGGCGGTGACCACGATGCCAATGTCGCCAATACCCGTTTCAATTGCTTCGAGCTCGCCGCGCGGTTTGACCACGGTGCCGCTGAAACCTTCGGTCCAATCGATTTCGTAGTCGCCGCCGGCTTCTGCCAACCGGCGGTCGACTTCGGGAATGAAATATTCCTTGAACATATGCACCCACGACGCGACCGGCGAATAGCCGGACACCGCGGTCAGGCGAATGGTCTCGGCGGCGCTTGCGGACGACGCAGCGAAAACCAAAACCGCCGCGGCCATTATTCGAAAGAGAAAAGATTTACGCGTATGACTAAACATGCGTCTTCCCCGTGTGCCGACCCAAGCACCATAGCTATGCCGCGCGCGTTATGAAATCGCTTCAGGCACGGCCGCGACCGTCATCGGATCAAGAAAACGGCTCGGCCAGGGTCCGCAATGTCGCGCCCGGCCGACCCGCTTTTCACTATGCGCCGGCGGCGGCGAGTTTCGGTTTCGCCACTTCCGCGCCCGACTGCGATGCCAGGAGATCGGCGAGCCACCGTGCCTGCGAGCTGCCAACTTTTTGCAGGTCTTCGGCGTTGGCGTAGAGGCTCATGTGCGATACGCCTTCCACGATATCCAAGGTCTTGTTGGGATTGGTGATCGCGTTGAACGTTTCGATTTCAAGATCCGCCGACGTGATGTTGTCGCCTTTCGCGACGCTCATCATCACCGGCGTGTCGATGATGCGCTTGCAGAACGGCGGCACATTGTAATCGAGCAGCAGTTCGACCGATTCGATCGTATTCCAATGCTCATGGTTCGGCGCTTCCCGCTTCTTGATGTCATTGAAAATCGTGCAGACATGGGGATACGGCCACGCACTTATTTCGTTGTAAGGATCGGTTGACGACATCGCCATCGTGCCGCCTTTGCCGGTTTCGTAGCGCTGGTTGCGGTCACCCTGAATGGCCGCCATCAGATCGACAAACCGCCGCTCGCCATGACAGCGCCGCATGGTCTGGAAACCGTCGACCACCGGGATTGTCGAAATCGCCCACTTGGCGCGCCGGTCCGTCGCGGCGGTGACTAAGACATGGCCGCCACTGTAGGAGATGCCCCAGATGCCGAGGCGTTCGGGATCACACTCCGGCAAAGTGAGCGCAAAGTTGATGGCGTTTTTATAGTCCTCGATCTGCGCCCACGGGTCGATATGCTGGCGCGGTTCGCCTTCGCTCTCGCCGAAACGGCGATAGTCGAACAACAGCGTACCGACGCCCATTTCGTGAAAATATTGGGCGTAGTACGGCATGACGATTTCTTTGGTGTAGCACCAGCCGCCGGCCATGATTTGCAGTGGCATCGGGCCTTGCGCGCCGTCCGGAAGTTGCAAAACGCCGACGATCTTGTCGCCACAGCTATTAAATTCGACACGTCTCTCTTGCATCGTCTGGTTCCTCCCAATGCTGGTCGCGCTTCGTTCTGCTGCGTCGAAGCCGACATCTCACGCCTGTTTTCGGGTCGACCGCGCGTGGGTCTATGCGAGACGGATCCGACGCGCTCTGCGGGCAGAATTGCCAGCCACGATACGCCGATGGGCGGTGCCCCGAAATGCATGGCCACGCACAACAGTCGTGCGAATGCCGAACGAATACATGCGACATGCCGGGTCTTCGTGCTTGAGCAACAAGAAAAAGAGGCCCTTTTGGCCGATCGCGTGTCAGTCTGTGAGCCGGTCCCACGGCGACGATTGATCAAACTGCCGCCTGAGAAAATCAATGAAGACACGGACTTTGAGCGGCAGATAGCTGCGGGACGGATAGAGCAGCCAAATCGCGGGCGCCTCGACTTCGGCCGACGTCGCATCGTGGTTCGGGAACAAGTCGATCAGTTCACCACGCTGCAATTCGCGGCCGACGATCCAACGGGCCTGCAGGATGATCCCCATTCCCGCCAGAGCGCATTGTTTGAGTGCGACAGCGTTCGATGTGCGCAAATTGCCTGTCACGGGCACGGCGGTGACCTGACCCGATGCATCATGGAAGCGCCATACATCGGTAAATCCCGGCATGACCAATTGCAGACAGTTATGGTCCTTCAGCTTTTCGGGAACTTCCGGGTGGCCGCAGCGCGCGACATAATCGGGGCTCGCGCAGACGCGCGCTTTCATGGCCGTCAGCCGAGACGCGACGACGCCGGTTTCGGGCAGCGGATCGAGCCGGAGCGCAACATCGATTCGCTCGTCGAGCAAGTCCAGTGACGCATCGGTGAGTACGAGATCGAACGACAGCTCGGGATAGGCGGCCGCGAACGCGGGCAGAAGAGGGACGAGGTTGAGTTCAGCGAAACTGGTCGGCGCGGTGATCCGAAGCGTGCCTGTGGGGCGTTCTCCGACATCCACAGCGGTCAAGCGCGCCCCTTCAAGTTCCTCGATGATCGGCTCGACGCGATCAAAATAAATCGATCCGGCCTCGGTCGGTGATAAGCGCCGCGTCGTCCGCTGAAACAGGCGAAGTCCGAGTTCGTCCTCCAACGATGCGATTGCCCGTGAAATTGATGACGGATCAACGCCATGATCGCGTGCCACCGCGGCAAAGCTGCCGCGCCGCATGACGTCAACGAATATGCGCAGGGTCCCGACGTCCATTCATGTAATTTACACATGAAACGGCCGCAAAGTCATGCCCGGCAGATAAATTCTGCAGGAATTGCGCAAGAAATCGCCGCATCGGCTCGCGAGCCTTCAGGCCGGATGATTATCCGCCGGTCGGCTTAGGTCGCGTGCTCCGGACATGCGCTCGCCGAACGCATACCAATCCAAGCGGCGGGTCGCCAGCATGGCGAGACCGAGTGCCGCAAACAGCAAAAAGGATCCGAGCAGCAGCGCATGATCCTCTGACACGAGCGTCAGATACATGTAGCCATAGACGATCGACAGAAGCCCGCCGAGCAAGGCGCCGCGTTTGGTGCTCCGCGCGATCGCCGCGACATAGGCTGCAAGCAGGGCCACGGTCATGCCCGCCGCCACCAAGTAGCCGCCCGCAAACCCAATGACTTCCGACAAAGAAAGTAACAATAGAAAAAACAAGCAAAGCGCCGCGGCAACCATGCCGTATTGCATCGGGTGAATGCGGATCGTCGCGACGATCTCGAACACGAACAAGACACACGACACGAGAATAACGAAGAGCAGGCCGTATTTCACCGACCGTTCGCTCATTAGATAGTGGTCTACCGGAGTTACAAAACGTGTTTGAATCGCGTCGGTCTCGATGCGTTTAAATAGCCAGACGGGGAACTCAAACAGACCAACGGACACGCTGGGCAAGCGACGGGCGAAATCGGACACCGCCCACTGCGCGCGAAAGCCATCAGCGCTGATGTCGGTTTCGATTGGCAAATGGGTTCCGGAAAAGCCTGGATGTGGCCAATCGGACGCGAGCGTGACATCGGTCTTTTCACCGATCGGCAGCAGGCCGAACGACTCGCTCCCATTCAAGCTGAGATCGAACGAGAACGGCAAGGGCCACGACCCTTGATCAGGCGAGAGGGCTGGCAGGGACGCGACGGCAATGCTTTTTTCGGCATCGACGGCGCGGAACGGAACCGTCTCGCCATCCCAGGCCAGTGTGGGAGCGGCGACGATGCTGCCAAGGTCCGAAATGTGAACCAAAAGGCGGGCGCTGTTCCAGTCGATCTCAGTGGCCGGATCACCGCCAATCGTCGCAAAGTCGGGGCGCGCGAAAGCGCCCTTAAAGGTCATGGAATTGGTGTAAAGCGGTGCCTGATAGATGCCGCGTCGCCGCACTTGTGTTTTCGCCGCGCCATCGACGTTGAGTGTTTCTG
>JANQOH010000384.1 GCA_028289725.1 Alphaproteobacteria bacterium | reverse complement strand
TGGCACATCGATGACTATCTCAAGGAAAAAGGTGTGAGCCTTGACGCGCTCGCAGACTGAAATCGACGCGCCGGCCGCGTTCTCTCTGGACGGCTATGCCGCCTTGATCGACCAATTCCTCGCGCGCGGCTATCAGGTGCGGAGCTACACGGAAGCGCTCGCCGATCAACCGCATCTCATTCTGCGGCACGATCTCGATATGTCGCTTCAAGCGGCGCGCCATATCGCCGCCATTGAAAGCGAACGTGAGCTACGCGCGCACTACTTTGTTCTGCTGCGCACCGAGATGTACAATCCGTGGTCGGCGCGCGGGCGCGCGGATCTGATGGCGATCGCAGACGCCGGTCACGAAATCGGCTTGCACCTCGACGCCTCTCTCTATCCGGATCGCTTGGACGCCTTGAACGAAGCGTGCGCGGTGGAATGCGATGCGTTGGAACAAATTATTGGCCGGGCCGTATCGATGGTTAGCCTGCACCGGCCTCACAAGAGCTTGTTGGGTCTCAAGGACTCGCTCGGCGGTCGGCCGCACAGTTATCAGCCGCGGTTTTTCAGTGACATTGGCTATTGTTCGGATTCGCGCGGCGCCTGGTACCATGGCCACCCTTCCGATCATCCCGCCGTGTTGGACAAGCGCGCCCTGCAGTTGCTGACCCATCCGATCTGGTGGGTCACTGACGGCGAGGCGGTAGCAAAACTCGATCGCTTCGCGGAAGAACGCGACGACTTGCTCCGGGCGGAATTGGCCGCCAATTGTGAACCTTATGGTGCCGCCCGCGCGGCGCGCAGCGGAAGAAGAACCGCCTGATGGCTGACAAACCAATCCACATTCTCGGAATTCACGACGGACACAATTGCGGCGCGACCGTGACGCGAAACGGCGTCGTGGTCGCTTCGGTCTGCGAAGAGCGGCTATCGCGTGTGAAGAACGAAGTCGGCTACCCGAAAAAAGCAATCGAGAATGTGCTCAATATTGCCGGTGTTGATGCATCCGAGCTGGACGAGATTGTCTACGCGTCGCTGTTTATGCACTCGCGCGAGCATCTCGTTGACGTGGGGCCCTGGTACACGGTCGGACTGCGCGAACAGCGTATCCGCGCGACCGAGCCCAAAGACTATCAGAAAGTGATTTTCGACCGCCGCAAGCGAGAGCGGATTGCCGAGGTGTCGCAGCATCTGAGCGTTGCCGAGGACAAGGTCACATTCGTCGAGCATCATTTGGCGCATCTGACCGCCGCCTATTACACCGCGCCTAACCATCAAGATGACCGACCTGTACTTGGGCTGACATGCGACGGTGCCGGCGATGGCTTGTGCGCAACTGTCACTATTTGCCGTGGCAATGATTTTGTACGGATTGCGGAAACCGGTCGCCATGCGAGTTTGGGAAAAATCTATTCGCGCGCGACGTTTCTTATGGGGATGACCCCGTGGGAGCACGAATACAAACTGATGGGCCTCGCGCCCTATGCCGAGCCGGAAAGATCGCGTGCGGCGGCCAAACCGCTAGATGGCCTTCTGACGTTCTCCGATGACGGTCTGCGGTTTACGCAGGCGGGAGAGCTGTCGACGAACTATTGCTACGAGTTCCTGCGTGAAAGTTTCGAGCGCGTCCGCTTCGACACCATTGCCGGCGCGGTACAGTCTTTCACGGAATCGATGTTGGTTGACTGGGTGCGCAATTGCGTTCGTCACACCGGTATATCGGATATCGTCTGCGGTGGCGGCGTGTTCATGAACGTCAAAGCGAATATGTTGATTGCGGCGTTGCCGGAAGTGACATCGATGTATGTCATGCCGAGCGCCGGCGATGAATCGCTCTCGATCGGCGCGGCCCTGTACCGGTATTATCAATCGTCGCAGCAGGCCGATCGATCGGAAAGCACGTTGACCGATTTGTATCTCGGTGGCGCGTTCGAATCCGCGGACGAAGCGGCGGCGATCGATCAAGCACGCTCCGACATGCCGCTCGACGTTTCGCAGCCTAACGATATGAACGCTGCGATCGCGGAGCTCTTGGCAAACGGCGAAATCGTTGCGTGCTGTCGTGGCCGGATGGAATGGGGCGCCCGCGCACTCGGCAATCGCAGCATTCTCGCCAGCGCCGACAATTATGGGCGCGTTGATGAGATTAACCGCATGATCAAGATGCGGGATTTTTGGATGCCGTTTGCGCCGTCCATTCGCGAGGAAGCAGCAAGCCGGTATCTGGACGACCCAAAGTCACTGAACCCATGGTTCATGACTTTCGCGTATCAAGCCAAGCCAGACACGCGCCACCAGATCGCCGCCGGTTCGCATCCACGGGACCACACGATCCGACCCCAAATTGTCACCGCGAAAGCAAATCCGAACTACCACGCGATGATTTCCGAGTTTGAGGCGCGCACCGGTCGGGGCGGATTGCTGAATACATCATTCAATCTGCACGGACATCCGATTGTGCACACCCCGGCCGAGGCATTGAGCGTGTTATCCAAATCCGGCCTTAAACATGTCGCGCTCAATGCACGTCTGGTCAGCAAGGCGGCCTGACGGATCGACATTGCGTGCTGATTGCAATTCATCAACCGAATTGGCTTCCCTGGCTCGGTTATTTTCACAAGATCGCGTGCGCCGACACGTTTGTCTTCCTTGAGGATGTTCAGTTTTCCAAGGGCAGTTACACGAATCGCGTTCGGATACTGCTCAATGGAAGAGAGCGGTGGCTTTCACAACCTATCAAGCAAAAATTCGGGCAACGGATAGCGGACGTCGAGTTTTCGGATCCAAACTGGGTTGGAAAACATATGAGCCTGCTATCGACCGCGTACAATAACGCGCCTGCGTATCCGGATGTTTTCCCGCTGCTATCCGAAATGTTCGAATCTTTCTCTCACACGTCGTTAGCCACGTTTAACAGAAATCTGATCGAAGCGATTTCAAACAAGCTCGGGCTTTCGGCCAATTTTCTTCGTGACTCGGAATTGGCGGTGGGGTCGGAGGGGGGCGACGATCGGTTAATCGCCTTAGTTCGGTCTTGTGCATCCGGCAAACCGCGTTATCTGTCCGGTGCCGGTGGGCGCGGCTATCAGGATGAGGACAAATTTCGCGCGGCCGGAATTGATGTGGAGTACACGGACTTCCAACATCCGCGTTACGACCAAGGAGACACGCCCTTCGTACCCGGCCTGAGCATCGTCGACAGTCTCTTTCGGGTCGGTTGGCATGAGACCGCACGCCTGGTGACGGGAGATACGCAGACCGCGCCATGACGCTCCGCGTTCTCTGTCTCGATATCGAAGGCGGCTTTGGCGGATCGTCGCGAAGTTTGTTCGAGTCGATCCGGCATATTGATTGGTCGCGCGTGGAGCCGGAAGTTTGGTGCGGTCGGGATGGCCCGATTGTTGCGCGGTACCATGACATCGGCGTGCCGTGCCGCATCGTGCCTTGGTCTCGCTATAGCGCGTTGCCGCGTTTGTCGCGCAACCTTTTGGCCGTCGGGCGCGCATGGTTGGGCCAAGCGCGCCTGCGTGCGTCGTTTGACGAATTGGTTTCAGAGGCGGACAAGCGCTTCGACGTTGTGCACGCAAATCATGAGTCGCTTTTTCTGCTCGCATCGCGTTTGCGGCAACGCGTTCGCACACCGATTGTTATGCACTTGCGGACCATGGTTGCCGATACAATCTTTGCGCGCTGGCAAGCCCGATCGATTGGAAACGCGGTTGACCATGCGGTCTTCATCACGGAGAACGAGCAAGCGCTTTGGACCGCGCTCGGCCTGAGCGGTCCGGACCAGACGGTCCTTTACAATATCGCCACGGCACCGTCGACGAACGTCGCACGTCATCCATCGATTCCGCAGGATGATCGGTTTCGTGTTGCTTGCATCAGCAACTATGCCTGGGTTCGCGGCGTAGACCGATTGATCGAAGTTGCGCGGTCCTTGAAATCGCGGCAGCGTACGGACATCCAATTCGTCGTTGCGGGCGACATGCGCTTGCGTGGGTCATTGCCTGGCGAGCTTGGAAAGATCGCGGCGCGGAAGGGCACTTTGGCCGACTATGCGGCTGCCAATGGCGTTGGTGGGATGTTCGTATTTCTCGGCCATGTCGATGAGCCGGAACGGGTCCTGACCGCCTGCGATGCGGTGGCGCGTCCGAGCCGCGATAACAATCCTTGGGGTCGGGAGACGATTGAAGCCATGGCAGCGAGCCGACCGCTGGTTTCGACCGGAACCTACGACCGGTTCGTCGAAAATGGCGTGACCGGCCGATTGCTTCCCGCCTATGAAGCCGGCGCATTCGCGGACGCAGTGGCGCAATTGGCGGACGATCGTGGTCTGTGCCGCCAGTTTGGCGAGGCGGGCCGGCGCCGTGTCGCGGACCTTTGCAATGGGCCGGCGCGCGCCAATGATCTGCTAGCGGTTTGGGCGAAAGCGGCGGCGCGGCGGGCCGACTCGGCGCAAGGCCAGGAGCCGAGGCTGACGCGGCCAAATGCGCCGAACGCCGAGGCACATCAAGTGTCTGCGGATGGGTATCGACGCTCTTAGGCGGCTTCGAAGCTGTTAGTGGCCCGCGCGTCAAGAAACTGGCAATTTTGTGACAAGTCCGTTAAATCGGTGCCGTCTCGACAGGCCCGGTCAGTGGCCTGATATATCGTCGCTTCGCGCTTCCGACACATACGAGAAAGCCTTTGTTGCATCATAACGCCAACAATCCTGGCATTGCGTATATCGGTACGTATTTGCCCGCCGCGGTATTGACCAACGATGAGCTGGTCGAACGCTTTGATTTCAAAAGGCCCTTCCTTGACGACAAAATCGGTGTTCACACGCGCCATATCGCCGGTCCGGACGAGGCGGTGTCCGATCTTGCGGTGAACGCGGCGGAGAATCTTTTCGCGCAATGCCCCGTGCCGCGCGACAGCGTCGATCTGGTCGTGCTCTGCACGCAAAACCCCGATTTCAAGCTGCCGACCACAGCCAATCTCGTGCAAGACCGGTTGGGCCTGCCGCAAACGGTTGCGGCGTTCGACATCAATCAAGGCTGCTCGGGCTATGTCTACGGCCTGTCCGTGACGCGCGCGATGATGATGGCGCACGATTTTGATACCGCGCTGTTGTTGACTGCTGACGGCTACAGCAAGGTCATGGATCCGGGCGATCGAAATACCACACCCTTATTTGGTGACGGCGCCGCGGCGACGCTCTTAACTTCGGATGGCGGCGGCAAGCTTGGAAACTTCACGTTCGGATCCGATGGCAGCGGCGCGGATGATCTGATTGTGCGTGGCGGCGGCAGCCGGAATCCGGATATGCCAACGACGGGCCCTGGTGCTCTGTATATGAATGGGCGGGCGATCTACAAGTTTATGATTCATCACGTGCCGCCGGATGTGGACCGCTGTCTGGCGGCAAACGACCTGACCCGCGACGATGTGGATTATTTCGTGTTCCATCAAGCAAGCGGGCACATGGTGCGGTCTCTCATACGTGAAATGGCGCTGCCGGAAGAAAAAGTGCCGATGGTGATCGAAGATTGTGCCAACACCGTGTCTTCGACAATTCCGATTGTGTTGGACGCGATCGGCGGTCCGAGCGCTCTTGCCGGCAAAACGGTGTTGTTGTGCGGATTCGGCGTCGGCCTTTCTTGGGCATCGACGGTCGCTCGCTTCGACGTCTAGCGCAACAGCCTGCAAAACAGATCATTAGCCATACAATTTAATCAGTATCGACGGACGACCGCGATCACAGCGTTACCACGCAGCGGTTTATGAAGCGCGTTGCGCTCGTTCTCCCTTCGTTTGCCGGCGGCGGCGCGGAGCGCGTCGCGCTCACGCTCGCGGGGCATCTCGGCCAACGTAACTTTGGCGTCGATCTGTGCGTGCTCGAAGGATCGGGCCCGCTTGCGAAGGCGGTGCCGGATCATGTCTCGGTCACTGACTTGGCGCGGCCGCGCCTAAGGCGCGCACTTCGACCGCTTGCCCGCTGGCTGCGCCGGTGCCGGCCGCAAATCGTGTTTTCGACATTTGGCTACGTCAATGTCGGGTTGCTCGGGCTCCGGCCGTTCTTGCCGGCCGATGCGCGGTTGGTCATCCGGGAGGCCAACACGCCGTCCCAAAGTTTGGCGCAAGGCCGCGCGCCGACGGCGATGCGGCTTGCCTACCGTCTGTTCTATCCGACGGCGGACTTGGTGATCTGCCAACATCAAATGATGGCGTCCGAGATGATTCGTCGCTTTGGCGTCGCACCGGAACACGCCGCGGTGTTGCCCAATCCGGTCGATGTCGATCGCGTGCGTGCGCACGCGGCGCGGCGCGAACCCGGGCCCGGCCGGCGGTTCGTGGCTGCGGGGCGACTGACCCGCCAAAAAGGATTTGATCGTCTCATCGAATTGTTTGGCCAAACCGACGCGCAGGACCGGTTGATCATTTTGGGGGACGGACACGACCGCGCGGACCTCGAACGCCGCATATATGATCGCGGCTTGCAAGCGCGTGTGCGCCTCTCGGGCTTTGAGCCAGAACCCTGGTCCTGGTACGCCGGCGCCGATGCGGTTCTGGTGCCGTCGCGTTGGGAGGGCTTGCCGAACGTGGCGTTGGAAGCGCTCGCTTGCGGCACGCGGATTATCGCAACGCCGGAATCGGGCGGCATCGCGGACGTGGCCGCGGACGCGCCGGACGGAGCCGTGACGATGGCGCGTTGGGGCGCCGACTTTGCGGGCGCTATGGCGGCGACCATGCCGCGACCAGATGCGAACGCGCGCCCATCATTGCTGCCGCCACGCTATGAACTCGGGTCCGTGATCGGTCAATTCGAAGCGTTGTTGACCGCGCTGTGACCCGGCTTCTCGGCGACCAACACGCAGCCGCTCACAGCCAGATCCTCATCATCGAACGCGGCCAGGCTCGAACAGATCCTCGGGCGGATCGCGCGAACCGTTTGCAATGCGGTTTCGCGATGGCGTTCGTCAATGTCCGCCCATGCCGCCGGTTCAAATTCTTCGCCAACGCCGGCCAGACGCGTGATCCGCAACGATCCTTGCAAGCCGGATTTGGCGAGCCAAGCGCGCCAGGTTGGCAGCAAAATGCGATTCGGCCGGCCCGCGCCGCGCGTCATGGCGCGGTGGAGGCGCGGCGATAGTGTTAAGAATGTCAGCGGATGCCGGCCGGCAAACATGCCGTGATCGCGCATGTCGATCCGGTGCACGAGTATGCCGCTCGGCGCCAGGGCGGCCGCCATGTCGGTCAGCGCACCGATCGGGTCGTACAGATGTTCGAGAACCGCGCGCGACAAGATGGCGTCGTAGGGCTCGGGCGGGGTCTTGAAGAAATCTTCGGCGGGGGTGCCGGCATGCCGCACCAATCCGCGCATCGTGTCTTCTCCGGGCGGGCCCTGAAAGTAACTTTGCAGACCGTGCCGTGCGGCAAGCGCATGGTAGATCTTTTCTTGTTGCACAGGATCCCGCGCGCTCGCATAGCGGTCGATCGCGTGCACGCGCGTCGCGCCATGGCCGAGCATGAGGAGCGCGAGGCCGAAATTGTCGCCAGGGCCGATTTCACCGATCACGCCGGTGAGGCGTTCGCGTCCGGCATAGGCCAGATAATCGCTGTAGACGCGTTCGACATAGGCGATGGATTGATCCAGCGGCATGTCTTGGTGCCGCGAACCAGATCGGGTGGCGAGATTGCCCTTGGCCAGGCGCCGTTGGGCCCGCCAATCGTCGAACACGTACCAGGCGCAGGTCAGCGGCACGCTTCGGCGAATCGTGCGCCGCAACGCCGCGGCGAGCCCGGTCGCTTGGTCGGGTTGTGAAACGGAGGGGGTCGCCAAGGTCAGTGGATCATGCCGGGACCCGGCGTGTCGTCGCCACTTCCGTCGTCCGCCTCTTCGATTGCATCGAGATTGTGCCCCGCGTGGTGATGCGTCATGCGCCAGACACCTCCTTCACTGGTGAAGAGATTTGTCACGCTTAGCGTCACTTGCTCAATGCGCTCGGTGCATGTGACCAGTGCGACCTCGCCCATTACGTGACAGACCGCGTCTTCACAAATCACCGGCGGGGGACTGCGCAAGATGGCTTGCCAGCTTTGCATCACGGCGTGTCGCCCACTGATGACCGGCCAGCCCGGATGGATGCACACGGCGACCGATCGTGCCCACACAGTCTCCATGGCGGCGTAGTCGCCGGATGCGAACGCAGCGTAAAACGCGCGATTGGCTTCCAGCACCGCTTCTCTTTCGGTCATTGAGCACTCCTTCGATCCTGGCCCAATTATGACGGATTTCCCAGAGTATTTCGCCGCCGACATTGCCGCGCCGCGCAGTGACGAAGCGCAGCGTCGTTTGGCGGCCATGTCCGGCGGCGTGCTTCACGTCATCACCGGTCTCCATACGGGTGGTGCCGAAAATCAGCTCGCAACATTAGCGATCGCCAACCACAAAGCCGGTCGGCGCGTGGCCGTGGTGAGCATGATCGATGGCGGCGCGAATCGGGACCGGCTTGTGGCCGCAGGCGTTCCGGTCATGGACCTTGGCCTTGAGCGCGGGCAAGGGTCGTTGTCCGCCGTGTTCAAATTGGCGCGGATCGTTCGCCTGCTGCGCCCGGCGGTGGTCCAAAGCTGGATGTACCACGCTGACCTTTTGTCGGTGCTCGGATGGCTTTGCGCCCGCCGGTGGCGCAGCACGGCGCTCTATTGGGGCATCCGCTGTTCGGATCTGGATATCGCGCGGTACGGACCCTCGCTCGCGCGCGTGGTGCGTCTGTGCGCCCTGTTCTCGCGACTGCCGCGCGGCGTCGTCGCGAACGCCGAGGCCGGCCGGTCCGTGCACCGCGAACTCGGCTATCGGGCGCGCACCTTTCCGGTCATCGACAACGGCATCGATGTGGAGCGATACCACCCGGATCCGGCGGCGCGTGCCGAAGTGCGCAAAGCGTACGGCCTGGACCCGTCAGTACCGTTGATATGTGTGGTTTCGCGCGTCGACCCGATGAAGGACTATCTGACTTTCATTCAAGCGCTGGAGCGCTTGCCGAATGTGCATGCGCTCGCCATCGGTGACGGGACCGAATCGTTGCCAGACGTCGAACGCTTGATTCGCTTGGGCCGCCGCGACGATGTGCCGCGCTTGCTCGCGGCGTGCGATGCCATCGTTTCAAGCTCCGCCTTTGGCGAAGGCTTTTCGAACGCGATCGCGGAAGGCATGGCGTGTGGCCTGCCGGTGGTGGCGACAGACGTTGGCGACAATCGCCGGCTGGTCGGGGACTGCGGCCGCATCGTC
>JANQOH010000051.1 GCA_028289725.1 Alphaproteobacteria bacterium | reverse complement strand
GTCATCGAGCAGATCGAGCACCTGTGCTTGGACGGAAACGTCAAGTGCGGACACGGCTTCGTCCGCAATGAGAATTTCCGGCGGTCAGCGACAGCGCATCTGCATCGCGCGCGCGCTTGCCATGGAACCGGAAATTCTCATTGCGGACGAAGCCGTGTCCGCACTTGACGTTTCCGTCCAAGCACAGGTGCTCGATCTGCTCGATGACGTGCGCGACCGGTTCGAACTCGCCTTGTTGTTCATCACCCACGACCTCAGGGTTGCGGCCCAAGTGTGCGACCGCGTGGCGGTGATGCTGAACGGCGAGGTCGTAGAGACGGGACCGGCGCGATCATTGTTCGCGGCGCCAGAACATCCTTACACCCAAAAATTGTTCGCGGCGGCGCCAGGGCGCGGGCAATATTTCTGACCGGCAATGTTACAACCGAAGTTAGATTTTTCGGTTCACATCGCCCGCGCGATTCAGAAATAATTGCAAAAATAGAACAAATTGTTGGCTCCCTAATAGACAAGCCTGGGCTCGAACCTATGTGAATATCCATGCGCTCTTGGGGGAGTGCTGGTTGGCGGATTTGCTGGCCAAAATAGGGGCACGGGGTCGGACTTTTGCTTTCTCTCGAATTCGGACCTTTCCGGACCGACGCGTTTGAGCGCCGCTTCAGCGGCGCGGCGTCCGTGAGTCGGCGATCTGACAGTGGCGAGGCTCGGATTTCCGGCCTCGCCCGCCGCCCCCGCTCACTATGGCGGATCGCAATTCATCGCCTATGCCCAAGGGAAACCGAGGGCAGGCAGCGCATGACTCGTCCACATACAAACCGAGGTTCGGAGCATGGAGACCAACACAGAAATTACGCCACTTGATCGGGCCCTAGCGGCCGGAAAAAACGGAAACACGAACGCTGGCGAGGACCTCGGCGCCTATAAGCAGATGGTCGAGGATATGCCGGTCGCAGTCATGACCTGCGACCTTGAGACGTTCGAGATCACCTACTTGAACAAGGCATCGATCGAAGCGCTCAAGACGCTCGAGCATGAGTTGCCCGTGCGCGCCGATCAGATGCTCGGTCAAACCATCGACATCTTTCACAAGAATCCGGCGCATCAACGTCAATTGCTCGCCAATCCGGCCAATCTGCCGCATAAGGCGCACATCAACGTCGGCGAGGAAGTGTTGGATCTCTTGGTCACGGCCATTTACGACACACGGGGCAACTACACCGGCCCCATGCTGACGTGGAGCGTCATCACCGAACAGGTGAAGAAGGAAAACGAGACCAAAAAGCTTCTGCAGATGCTCGACCAGATGCCGATCAACGTTATGCTGGCCGACAAAGACACCTTCGAGATCACCTATATTAACCGGACAAGCGTCGAGACATTGACCCCGCTCGCAAACCTTCTGCCCGTGCCGCCGGGACAGTTGCTGGGCCAGTGTATCGACATCTTCCATAAGAACCCGGCACACCAGCGCAGTATGCTGAGCAACCCAGCAAACCTGCCACACAATGCAAAGATCCAGCTTGGCGATGAAATCCTCGACTTGCTGGTTTCGCCTCTCACGGATGAGAACGGCGCGTATATCGGGCCGATGTTGAGCTGGAACGTTGTCACGGAAGCGGTCAAGGCCGAAGAGCAGACGGCGAAGCTTATGCAGATGCTCGACCAGATGCCGATCAACGTCTTACTGGCCGACAAAGACACCTTCGAGATCACCTATATCAACAGCACCAGCGTCAACACGTTGCGGCCGTTGGCGAATTTGCTGCCCGTGCCGCCAGATCAGTTGCTCGGCCAATGCATCGACATCTTCCATAAGAACCCGGCACATCAACGCAACTTGCTCGCCAATCCCAACAACTTGCCGCACAACGCGATGATCAAGTTGGGTGACGAGACGCTTGATCTGCAAGTCTCGGCGCTCAGCGACCAGAGCGGCAACTATATCGGTCCGATGTTGAGTTGGAACGTAGCGACCAAGAACGTCCAGATGGCGGACAATGTTTCAGGCGTGGTGGATTCCGTCGCAGCGGCTTCAACCGAAATGCAGCATAGCGCGGAGTCGATGCAGGCCACCGCCGAGACCGCGACCTCGCGCACCGAAGCAGTTGCGGCCGCGGCCGAACAACTCAGTTCTTCCATCGCAGAAATCGGCCGACAGGTGTCCCACTCCGCCGGTGTCGCCAGTGGCGCGGTCGAGGAGTCACAGCGCGCCAGCCAGCAGATCGACGGACTGGCTGAGGCCGCGCAGAAGATCGGTCAGGTGGTCGACATCATCCAGGACATCGCCAGTCAGACCCATCTCCTGGCGCTGAACGCGACGATCGAGGCCGCCCGCGCCGGCGATGCCGGTAAAGGCTTCGCCGTCGTTGCGTCCGAGGTCAAATCACTCGCCAGCCAAACGGCGAGCGCCACCGAGGAGATCTCGACCCAGGTCGCCGAGATCCAAGGCGCCACAAAGTCGGCGGTCGATTCCAACGAAGCGATCACCAAAACCATCACCGAGATCAACGAAGTTGCGTCGGCCATCGCGTCAGCGGTGGAGGAACAGAACGCCGCAACGCAGGAAGTCTCATCGAACATCACGCAAGTGACCGAGGCCGCCGGCGAGACCGGCCGCATCGCCAACGACGTACTGCAGGCCGCATCCGAATTGTCACAGCAAGCGGAACTACTGACCGGACACGTCAACGACTATGTCCAATCCATGGGCAGCGGCGGCTAGACGACCTCCAGCTCAATACCATTTCTTCTCATTCGGGGCGCCGCTTCGGCGCCCCTCTTTTTTTTGCGCCGCAATTTGGTGGAGACAAATTCAACAAAAAAAGACGCTTCGACACATATTGGCATGCTCGTTGTCGTAACGGCTAATATACAACCAGAAATACAGATAGCTTTTTGCGCGGCCCCAATTTGAATTGGTGTGTGGTTTAAGATGAGCGCGGCATGCCCTATTCCGCCTGGTGTGCCCCTCCCCTTGCGGCCGACCGCCAAAACACAACGCTCCCAAACGAACACGCGACTGTTTACGCATTCCGCAATTCAGTCGAGACCAGTTCCGCATAGTTGCTGTTCGCCAAGCGAAAACACCCCCACACGCTCTTTGCTCACACTTGGCCGACTTTAAGCGCGACAAATCACCAAACAACCCCCAATCGCCACTGATAGAAGTACGACTTGGTCTGCGCCAGCCGTTTGGTTAGGGCATCGTCGCCGGAGCGCAACAAAACGCTGTTGGAACCCTTGGCTTACCAAAAGCGCAATCTAGATTGAGTACGGTCAAATATCCTCAACAAATTTAGGGATTAATGGTCGACATCTCCTGACATACAGAAATTGGCAGTTGCAACATCGAGGGCACCTTGGCTCTCCCAAACATGCTGGCCAAAAAAAACGCGGCTGGCATATCTGCTTCTTCCAATCTTTGTAGCGAATAGGCCGATCGGAAACTTCTGTTGGACCAATCACGGGGCAAGAACGGTCCGTCACCCAATCTGGCATCGGCGCCGCCGTCGCCGGATCTTCTTCGCCGAAATGAAAACCGCCGACAAAAGGGGCCGAATCCGATGAGTGACACAACCGAGTCGAATACAGTTTCGGACGCCGAAATCCATGAAATGCGCGCCATGCTAGAAGCAATTGGCAAGTCGCAGGCGGTGATCGAGTTCGAGTTGGACGGCACGATCATCACCGCCAACCAGAACTTCCTTGCGGCCGTCGGATACACGCTCGACGAAATCAAGGGCCAACACCATCGCATGTTCGTCGAACCCGATTTCGCTGCCAGCCCAGCCTACGCACAACTTTGGCAGGCGCTGGGACGCGGTGACTATCAGGCTGGCGAGTACAAGCGCCTTGGCAAAGGCGGCAGGGAAATCTGGATCCAAGCCTCCTACAATCCGATCTTCGACCCTAGCGGCAATCCCTTCAAGGTGGTCAAATTCGCCACAGACATCACCGAGCAAAAGCTACGCAACGCCGACTTCGAGGGCCAGATCGAAGCGATCAGCAAATCGCAAGCGGTGATCGAGTTCGAGTTGGACGGCACGATCATCACCGCGAACCAGAACTTCCTTGCGGCCGTCGGGTACACGCTCGACGAGATCAAGGGCCAACACCACCGCATGTTCGCCGAACCCGATTTCGCCGCCAGCCCAGCCTACGCACAATTATGGCAGGCACTCGGACGCGGCGAATATCAGGCCGGCGAGTACAAGCGCCTTGGCAAAGGCGGCAGGGAAATCTGGATCCAAGCCTCCTACAATCCGATCTTCGACCCCAGCGGCAATCCCTTCAAGGTGGTCAAGTTCGCAACCGACATTACCGAGCAGAAGACCAAGGACGATGAGGCCCGCCGCATAAATACGGAAATGGCCAACAATGTCGCTTCGGTGGTCGATGTTGTCGCATCAGCGTCTGCGGAAATGCAAAGTAGCGCCGAGGCTATGCAAGCAACGGCCGAAACGGCGACCACGCGCACGGAAGCCGTTGCCACGGCAGCGGAGGAACTCAGTTCCTCCATCGCCGAAATCGGCCGGCAAGTATCACATTCGGCCGGTGTCGCCGGCAGCGCCGTGGAGGAATCCCAGCGGGCGAGCCAGCAGATCGATGGACTCGCCGAGGCGGCCCAAAAGATCGGTCAAGTGGTCGACATTATTCAGGACATCGCCAGTCAGACCCACTTGCTGGCGTTAAACGCCACCATCGAAGCCGCCCGCGCCGGCGATGCTGGCAAGGGCTTCGCGGTGGTTGCGTCGGAGGTGAAATCATTGGCCAGTCAAACCGCGAGCGCCACCGAAGACATTTCGACGCAGGTCGCGGAGATCCAGGGCGCCACGAAGTCGGCCGTCGACTCCAATGAGGCGATCACCAAAACCATCACCGAGATAAATGAGGTAGCATCGGCGATCGCGTCCGCGGTGGAAGAACAAGACGCCGCGACGCAGGAAGTCTCGTCGAACATAACGCAGGTAACAGAGGCCGCCGGCGAAACAGGACGCATCGCCGGCGACGTGCTCCAAGCGGCGTCGGAGCTCGCCGAACAGTCGAATCTGCTCAAGGGCCACGTCGACGAATTCCAAAAATCCGTGGACGCCGCGTAAAGCCTCGAACGTCCTCATCGACGCGAGACTCGAAAAGGGCGCGCAACTGGCGCGCCTTCTTCTTTCGCCTAGTTCGAGATCAGGCCGGTCCAACCGATCGCGCACCCCAAGGCGCTGGCGGCCACGCAGACCATCAGTGGCAACGCCACCGTCAAAGCCAATTGCCGGCCGCCGACGTAGACCGCGATCCCTGCTTTCAAGAGACTGTTGGATATTGCGGCGATCAATATCCCGATCGCGGCAACCTCAAGGCCGGTGCGGTCGCCGACCATCCGCGCATAGGACAAGGTGATGGCATCGACGTCGGTCAATCCCGATATCGCAGCAACCACGTACAAACCAATATCGCCAAGCCACGCCTCCAGGGCGCGCGCACACAAAATCACCGCGGCGAGGATCGCGCCAAATCGAAGCGCAATGCCAAGTTCAAACGGATTCGAAAGGCTGAGCACCGACTCGGATTCGCTTCGATCGCGGGCTTGTCCCCGACCCAACCAAATCGCGGCAAGAAAGCCTGCTGCGGCGGCGAAGCCTAGTGGCCAACTGAGAATGGGTAGCAACGCGGTATTGATCGCCGACGCCACCAAGAGGATCCGCGGGAACATTGTCGCCGCCGCCACCAAGATACCGGCTGAAAACATGCGTGCTTCCGAGGTGTTGATGCGCGCCAACCGCGCGAAACTGAACGTGACTGCGGTTGACGACGCCAAGCCGCCGGCCAGGCCCGCCAGCATGAGTCCAGCCCGTGCACCGGCAATTCGTACCGATACATAGCCTACAAACGAAATGCCGGCGATCAGAACAACCATCAGCCACAATTCGAACGGGTTCAGCGCTTGCCAAGGACCAAAACCGCGGTTCGGCAACACCGGCAGCAACACCACCGACATCACCAAGAGTTTCAGGACTGCCAAGAGCTCTTGATAGTCGATACGCTCCAACCAGGCATGCAGTGTTGGTTTGACGCCCAAGAGCAACGTCGCGATCACCGCTCCGGCCGCCGCGAGACGCGCATCGCCAATCACGGCAACCGCCGACAAAACGAAAGCGAGTAGTGAGGCAACGGTCGTCGTTAATCCGACATCGTGCGATTCGCGCGCCGCGCGCCACCGGCCGATGATCATGACGCCGGCGAGAACCACAAATGCGGCGCCGAGCGCGGCAATGCCGTGGGTCTCGGCGAGAAGTGCGGCGAAACCGCCGAGCAAACCAATCAGGCCGAAGGTCCGAATGCCGGCGGCACGGCGCCCTTCGGGAAGCGCGCGCTCGTGCCAGCCGCGCTCAATACCCATCAGCAGGCCGATCGCCAAGGCAAGCGCCAGTCGATGATACGGTTCCAACGTTTCCATCGCGTCGCCAGTCTAAGCGATCTGGCAACCGCGTCATCTAACGCGGATTAAGAATCGGGCTAACACCGCTCACCTTGCGATGTCCGCGCGACAATGGCCTAATCGCCTCACGCATGTATGCAAAAGAGACAAAGCCATGACCTTGAGCGCGGCACAATGCGCCCAGTACGACACAGACGGATTTGTCAGAATGCCGTCGCTTCTGAGCGACGCGGAAGTGTCAATCTTGCGCGATGAGGTCGGCCGGCTCGCGACCATCGAGGATGAATGCGTGTTTCGCGAGGGCACCGACGGCACGCCGAAAACCGTGTTCCGAATGCATGAGAGCGACGGCGCGACGGCGTCCGTCCCGTTTCGAGCGCTTTCGCTTACGCCGCGCGTACTCGGCGCGGCACGGCAAGCGCTCAAGGACGACGCGCTTTACATTCACCATACGAAACTGAACATGAAAGGCGCGGTCGAAGGCTCGGTCTGGCCTTGGCATCAAGATTTCGGCTCATGGTATTTGGACGGCATAGCGAAGCCGCACATGACCACGCTGATGGTCATGCTCGACGACGCGACGGAAGTGGGCGGCTGTCTATACTTCTTGCCTGGCAGTCACAAACGCGGGCGGATCGCGCCACGATGGGACGATACGACCGCGTACAAGTTCTGGGCCCTGCCGCCGAGCGACGTTCGCCAGGCGTTGGCTGATCACGGTGACCCAATTCCCATCACCGGCAAGGCAGGGGATGCGGTGATCTTCGATTGCAATTTGATGCACGCCTCGAGCCACAATCTCTCAGCGCAGGACCGCTGGCAGATGTATTACTGCTTCAATCGCGTCGCCAATCGGCCGCGTGACGTGGAGAACCCGCGCCCGGACTATGTCCGTTCAAAAAACTGGCAGCCGATCGAGATTGGGCCCGACCGAATCGACGACCCATCGCTGTCGCCAGCGGCGGAATGATTCCGGAAGGTGGCTGGTGCCGCCTGTAGGACTCGAACCTACGACCCCCGCATTACGAATGCGATGCTCTACCAACTGAGCTAAGGCGGCGCGGCGGCGCGACAATACGTGTCGCCGCCGCCAGGTGCAAGCTGCCTTAAGCGTCTTCGAGGAGACGTGCGAGGAGACTGTCGTCGCCGTTGTCGCGATAAGCTTGCAACGCCAGCCGCGTCTCGGTGAGCGTCTGAATCGCCTGTTGCGCCTCTATGAAACTGCCATTGGGCGCGCCAATCAGACCATCCTCGTCATCGTCGTCGAAATCGTCAAAGAAATCATCGTCATCATCGCCGTTACGATAGGCTTCCAAAGCAAGGCGCGTTTCGGTGAGCGTTTGACTCGCCTGGCGTGCCTCGATGAAGCCTTCATTGGTTTCGGCGAGCAGATTGAAACTACTGATCTCGGCTGTCCGGCTGAAGAAATTGACCTCCCGGCCGTCCTCGATTTCAGCCTGGGTCAAAGACACGCGCGCGCCCGACAAGTCGAGCACCACGGAGCCTTCCGGTGTTTCCGCTTCCAACTTGAAGACGGACGCTTCGACGACCAGGCTTTGCACCGTGGCATTGCCCTCATAGTCCGTGGAAAGCGTCGCGATTTCGAGCTTGAACGTTCCTGCCGTCACCGACACCGCATTATCGACCAGCGGCCGGCTTGATTCGAACGCGCGCTCAACGGCCTCGGCCCGTTGGCTGGCGCGATTGTGAAACTGGCCAAAAACTTTGTCGAGAGACGACAGAAGACGATTCTCGATCGATCCGCGATCGTCCTTTCGTCCGAAGGCGAATTCAATCGCCTGCGCCTGAAACCCCGCGAAAAACGACTGGGCGAACCCCAATTCGGCGATTGTATTCATAGTGGCCCTCCTTCTCGGACCTCGCTGACACGTTCTGTGCCTCAGTCAATATGGCGGCGGCGGGCTGCTTTTTCCAACGCCCGCGCGGGTCATTTCTAGCGGCCAACGAAACGGCCGGGACGGCGCTCCTGAAAGGCCTTCAGGCCCTCCGCGACATCTTCGGTTTTCAGCAGGTTCCGCTGGATCTCGTCGAACTTGGCGGCTGCGGCGCCTGGACCCGCCTCGAACGCAAGCAGCGCATTGGTGCGCGTCGCACGCACCGCGAGCGGCGCTTGGGCGGCAATCATTTTCGCAAGGGCCTCCGCCCGCGCGAATTCCTGGCCCACCGGCACGACTTCTTGAACAAAGCCGAGCCGCAGCGCGTCCGCCGCGTCGAAGAAATCGCTGGTCAGCAGATAGCGCATCGCGTTGCCCCAGCCGGCGCGCTCCGCCATGCGGATCGTCGCACCACCGGTCGCCATCAAGCCCCGCTGGACCTCAATTTGGCCGAACCGGCTATTGTCAGCCGCCACCACAATGTCGGCGGCCAGCATGAGTTCGATGCCCAGGGTCAGGCACCAGCCCTTCACCGCGACCACCACCGGTTTGCTGCGGCGCGGCGCGCGCAAATCAAACGGATCGATGCAATTTGACGGAAACAGGGCATTTCCCGCCGCTAGATACGGCGCGACCTTGGGAAGGTCGAGGCCGCCGGTGAAATGATCGCCCTCCGCTTGAACAAGCGCGCAGCGGCAACCTTCGGCGTTTTCGAATTCGGTATAAGCCTCGGCGAGCTGCGTGAGCATTTCGGGCGTGAACCCGTTGCGCTTCGCCGGCCGGTCGATCGTGATGATGAATAAGTCGCCGCGGATCTCCGTGGCGATTTGTCCCGTTGTCT
>JANQOH010000370.1 GCA_028289725.1 Alphaproteobacteria bacterium | reverse complement strand
ACCACGGTGCCGCTGGCGATTCCGATATGCACCTGAAGCGGTCGTGGCGCGGCGATCGATTTGATCGTGTTGATAATGTCCCGGCCGCTGCGGACCGCGCGCTCGGCGTCATCTTCATGCGCTTGCGGCCAACCGAAATAGACCATGAGGCCGTCGCCCAAATATTGCGCGACATGGCCGCCATATCGCTCGACGGCGCCGCCGCAGGCCTTTTGATAGGCCTGCATCAGTGTGCGGAGGTCTTCCGGGTCGAGTTGTTCGGAGAACGCCGTGGCGCCGACCAAATCGCAGAACATGACTGTGATGTGGCGGCGTTCGCCATCCGACGGCTCATGGCGGTCAAGTTCCGGCGGCAAGCGCTGTGGACTTAGCGCCTCGTTGGTCGCGGAGAGATCAGGCGTTGCATCGAGCGCCGCGATGGCGCGCAGCAAGCGCTTTTGATGGCCGAGCGGCAGGCCCATATCGCGAAGATCTTGCGGCCTCAGTTCGCCGAGCACATCCCAATCAATATGGTTTTCGGCGAACAGCGCTTCATGCTCGCCGAGTCCCAATTCTCTCAACCAGGCGCCAATACTCGGCAAATCGGTCATCACGGCCTCCGACGCCGGGGATTGTAATGATTGCGCATATCCCGGACCAGTCGCGCCGAAACCGCCACGCGTTAAGATCCCGCACGGATTCGGTCGAGAACCGGGAGGATATACCGGCGGAATTGGTCCGGATTTTCCGAGATCGGGAAGTGTCCGAGGGCCTCCATGATTTCCACCTGTGAGCCGGCGATCGCTTCTGCTGTCCGCAAGGTATCGCTCGGTTCACAGGAGAAATCGTATTCGCCCGTGAGCAGATAGACCGGACACTTTTCCGTATCGATATCCTTCACGCGGTCGCGATAATCGGAGTCTTCGCGATAGAAGTGCAAGTCGCCCTTGAACACGCCGGGCCCGGATTGGAGATAGCCCCACAGCGTTTCCCAGCGATGTTCCTCGGGGCTTTGCGGCGCGACGAGGCCCGAGATCAACGCGGCACAAACTTCGCCGCCATGGATGTCCGGCCTGTGCAACCAGCTCGTGTCATACCAAGGCGTTTGGTGGTCGGCCGCCTCGAGCCCGATGACGGCCCGAAATTCATCCGGAAACGCCTGTGCGAGATGCAGAACAATGCGACCGCCCATGGAGCAGCCCATGACGACGGGACGGTCCAGTGCCAGCGCCGCACAGAATGAGCGAATACTCTCCGAATAGAGCGCGGTCGTCAGGCAATAGTCTTTGTCCTGGTATCCGACCGGCGGCGATGATTTGCCGTGCCATGGCATGTCAAACGCAATGACCCGGAAATGTTCTGTAATTTGTTCGTCAAGCAACAAATGCTGGAATTGCCGCGCGTCGGCTCCGGCGGTGTGCAAGCAGAGCAGCGGAATACCGGCGCCGGCTTCTTCGAAATAAATGCGATGGCTCTGTCCGGAGATCTGGGTCCGGACATAGCGACCGATGATCGGCTCGACCTCAGCGCCCATGATCTTCCAGGCCGCTGGTGCGCGGTGTCGCTAACACCTCCTTTATGTAACGGAGGTTCGCCATCAGCGGCTGCAAGTCACCTTCGATCTTGGCATGCCCGCCTTTGCAAAGCGCGAACAAGTCATGAAATCCAGGCGGCGGCGTTGCTTGCCAAAAGGTGCGCCAGGCTTCGCTCGTCGCACGAATGGCGAAGGCCCAGGAGCGCAGCAAAGCCTGACCGGCTGAGATCTCAGCAATGCGGCCTTCACGGACCGATATCCAGTAAGGCGTATCGCCGTCCACAACCAAAAAATCGACGTCCAGAAAGCGGCCTCGATGCACGAGGGCGCTATTTCGGTTCACCTGATCGGCCAGGTCTTCAAATCCAGATTTCGCCATTGTGAAAGTTCGGAGGGCAAGTCGCGGTGTTCAAACGTTCCGCAACGGGCTGTTGCGCAATGGCCCAATGGTATCACACCTCTTTTTGCCGCCTAGGATATGGTGATGCCGCTATCCACCGGCAGAACTTGGCCCGTCGTCACCCGCGCTTCATCGGAAGCGAGGTAAAGCGCCATTTGGGCGATATCGATCGGCTCGGCGACGCCCAGTAGGTGACGATCCAAAATCGCTTTGATGTTCGGGTCATTGTCCATCATATGCGCCACGCGTTCGGTGCGAACGGCGCAAGGCGCGAGCGCGTTGACACGGATATTATGTCGCGCATATTCGGCGGCCATCGACCGTGTCATCGCGGCGACACCACCTTTGGCGGCGGTGTAACAATCGCGGCCGGGGAGCGCCATTAACGCGACGTTGGACGCGGAGTTGATCACCGAACCGCCACCGGCTTCGATCAATTTCGGGATGCCGTGCTTGCACATCAAGAACGTGCCGAACAGATCGAGGCTGATGGCGCGCCAGAATTCTTCGTCGGGCGCTTCGGTGACCGGGCCGTCATTCGGCGTCGCGCCGCCGGCATTGTTGTAAACGATATTGAGCTTGCCAAAGCGGTTAGCCGCCGCCCCGATCGCCGCCTGAACGCTGTCGGCATTGGTTACATCGGTCTCGATGAACATTGCTTCGCCGCCTGCTTTCCGCACCATTCTTTCGGTTTCCCGTCCCGTTTCCGAATTGATTTCCGCAATTGCCACTTGTGAGCCGTGCTCAGCAAAAAGGAGGGCGGCGCTGCGGCCAATCCCGATGCCCGCACCGGTTATGATTGCGACCTTGCCATCGAGCCGGCCCATGATTTGCACTCCCTTAGACTCTCCAGAATACGTCGCAGGCATGATTAACCGCGATCTCGCCCAATATCTACGTTCCCGACGTTGTCGCCCTGTCGATCGACGCTTTATGCTCTCGCCGTTCATCAGGGGGAGGGCAGAGGGATGATTGAATTGGACGGCGCGGTTGTCATTGTGACCGGGTCCGCGCGCGGGGTCGGCGCGGCCACGGCAACCATGATCGCGGAACGCGGCGGCAGGGTGGTCATCAATCACACCAAATCGGCCGAGGACGCGGAGCGTGTTGCCGAGTCGTGCGGGGCCGCTGGCGGCGAGGCATTGGTGTGCCAGGCGAACGTCGCGGAAGACGCGGATTGTCGTCGCATGGCGGAAGACGCCATGACGAAGTGGGGACGTATCGACGGGCTGGTGAACAATGCCGGCACGACAAGGTTTTGCGATCATGCCGATCTCGACGGTCTCGACGCGACGGACTTTCAGGCTGTGATGGCCGTGAACACGATCGGTCCGTTCCAAATGATCCGCGCCGTGGCGCCACATATGCGCGCCGGTGGGCGCGGCGCTGTCGTCAATGTGTCCTCCGTTGCCGGGACGCAGGCCGTGGGCTCGTCGCTCGCCTATATCGCTTCGAAAGGTGGTCTCAATTCAATGTCGATTGGCTTGGCGCGGGCGCTTGGCCCGGAAATCAAAGTCAATACGATTTGCCCGGGATTCATTGAAGGCGATTGGTTGCGGCAAGGCATGGGCGCAAAGCGCTACGACGCGGTGAAAGCGCATTTGGAAAGCGCAACGCCGCTCCAAGCGGTGAACAACCCAAGCGATGTCGCGCGGACGATCGTCTGGCTGCTGTCTGACGCGCCGAACATTACCGGCGAGATCATCACCATAGACGCGGGAATGGGCATGCTGCGCGGCGGCGGACGTCCGACGCGCTGACACGGTTCGACTAGCCGTCCCAAACACCCTCGGGCATCGGCAAGTCAGCCAGCTCGTTCGCTCCAAGGGGCCGGTCGGGCGCAATGTCGAAACTCTCGAGAAACACGGCGAGTTGCCGCGTGTGTTGCGCCGCGTGCCAGGTCGTGCGCTCCAGAACGACGTGCATGCTTTGTGGCCCGAAGTAGGTGTTCAGCGGACGCTCACCGCTCTGATCCGTCTCGGCTTGCCACCAATCGCGGACCTGCTCGGCGACGGTGGCGCCAAAGCCGGCGATGTCCGCCATGCTCACTAGGTGTTGCGGCGGCAGTGCGTTCAACGCTTCGTCGTCGAGCATCGCGTCGGTCCGCGCGGACGCGAGAAACATCTCGGGAATTCGAAAGATGTGATACGCGAGTTCGCGCACGCTGCGCGCACGTCCCGGCCACTGTTCGTCCCGCCGTGCGTCCGGCACTTGGCGCGCCAAGCGGCCGGCGGATTCGAGCACGAGGCCTAGCCGCGCAACCAACTGATCCGGCGTGAGTTCGGGACCGCCCACCGGATCCAAATCCAGGAAATCCGCGACCTCGCCAAGCACTTGGCCAAACACGAACCTGTCGCCGCGTGCCACCACCGGCACGGTTCGCACACCGAGCGCCGCCAGCGCGTCCCAACCAGCCGGGTCTGCGGCGACATTCACGGATTCGAACGCCACCCCGCGCTCATTGAGGAATTCTTTGGTTCGCAGACAGCTGGTACAGCCCGGTTGCCAGAACAACCGGACCGGCGCAATTTCTGGCTGCGGTTGCGGCATGTCGCGCGTTTCACACGTCGCCGGCGGAGATTGTCGAGCCACCGTCGATGACCATCGTCTGGCCGGTCATGAAAGACGATGCCTTCGACGCAAGGAAAAGGGCGGCGCCGGCGATTTCAACCGGCTCCCCGATCCGTTTCAAGGGATAATTCTTGATCGCGCGCTCATAGGTTTTTGGGTTTTCCCAGAGGGCGCGGGCGAAATCCGTCCGAATGATTGCGGGATTGATGCAATTTGCCCGTACATTCTGTTCGCCCCATTCGACGGCGAGGTTGCGGGCCAACGCGACGTCAGCGGCCTTGGACAGGCCATAGGTGCCGAGCACACTGCTGCCGATCAGTGCGGCGACCGACGAGACAATAATGACGCTGCCGCCGCCGCGCTCCGCCATCTGCGGGATCACCATGTTGCACAGCCAAACATTGCTGCGCACATTAGAATTCATGGTCTTGTCGTAGGCATCATCCGGAACCTCGGCCAAAGGGCCGTAATAGGGATTCACCGCGGCGTTGCACACAAGTGTGTCGATCTGACCCCATTTTTCCAGGGTATGATCGACCAAGGCCTGAAGCTGATCCTTGTGCCCAATATTGCAAGCGAATGCGGTAGCTTCACCGCCGCCGTTCTTGATGTCTTCAACAACTTCCTCGCACTTGTCGAGTTTGCGGCTTGAGACGACCACTTTTGCCCCAGCACTCGCCAAACATTCGGCGATCGCGCGGCCAATGCCCCGGCTCGCACCGGTGACGACTGCCACCGTGCCGGAGAGGTCAAATAAGTCCTTTGAGTCGATCATGATCCGTCTCCTCGTCAGTCGTTAAGCGGCTTGTTCGCACGCCGCAAAGCGGTCGAGGTGATGATCGACATTTCCGAATAACGTATCGATCATGGTCAGCCGTTTGAAATAGTGCCCGACTTTCAATTCGTCGGTCATGCCCATACCGCCATGCATTTGCACCGCTTCCTGGCCGACATGCCGTCCGGCCTTACCGATATGCGCCTTCGCGGCGGATACGGCACGGGCGCGCGCCAAGGGCGGCTTACCCAGGCTCAGCGCCGCCATCATGGTCAGCGATCGCGATTCCTCGCAACTCACCAGCATGTCGACGGACCGGTGTTGCAGGACTTGGAACTTGCCAATCGGCACACCGAATTGCTTGCGTGTCTGCAGATATTCAAGAGTCGTTTCGCGCAAGACGTCCATTGCGCCGACAGCCTCCGCGCAAATGGCGGCGGTCGCTTGGTCCGCCATCGCTTCAATTGCGGGCAGTGCGTCGCCTGCGTCGCCGAGCAAAGCCTCGGCGCCAACCGAAACATCTTTGAGAATGACCTCGGCCGCGCGAAAACCGTCAATGGTCTGATAGGGACGAAGCGTGACGCCGTCCGTGTCTGCGGGCACAAAAAACAGCGAAATGCCTTCGTGGTCGCGCGCTTTTCCGTCGGTCCGGGCGGATACCACCAAATGGTCCGCGGCGGGGGCGTTGAACGCCACGGCCTTCGCGCCATTGATCTTGTAACCGCCGCCGTCGGGCTCGGCGCGGGTTTCGACATGTTCAAGCGTAAACCGCGCGCCGCCCTC
>JANQOH010000433.1 GCA_028289725.1 Alphaproteobacteria bacterium | reverse complement strand
CCGAAAACGCGCTCGCCGCGCGACGTCGATAACGAGCAACAGAAGCGCGAAAGCGACAAACCACTGAAACCGATGTGCCCGGCGTTCCTCCTGATCGCTGTCGCCTCGCCTTGCCCTGGGTTTGTCGGCGATGTGATCGCGGTAAATGGTCGTGACGTCGGCAGCCCCCGTACCCGCGAGTAGCGCATGGCCACCGGTTTCGGTTGCGAAATCCTTGAGCATATCCGGTTGCATCCGTGATTTGACCTGTCGGCCGTGGTAAGCGAGGAGCGTGGGGCCTGACCGCGGATCTGGAATGGGTACATAAGCGCCGTCCCCCGCGTCACCCACGCCCACCGTGTGGATTGCAACAGCCCGGCCGGCGGCCTCGCGCGCAGCATCCATTGGCAAGCTGTTATGGTCCTCGCCGTCGGTGATCAGAATGATATCGGCATAGGCTTCGTCGATGCCGGCAAACCCGTCCAGCGTTTGACGCACGGCGTCACCAATCAACGTGCCCTGCTGCGGCACCGAGCCCACCGTCAATTCGTCAAGGCGGAGGAGAAAGAGATCGTAATCGAGAGTTGGCGGGCAACGAAGGCTTGCGCGCCCGGCGAACCCGATTAACGCCAAGCGGTGGCCGCCGCTGCGCCTGAGCTCGGCGACTAACTCACGGATCATTTGCTTCGCGCGTTCCAAACGGTTGGGGGCCACGTCTTCGGCGAGCATGCTCATGGATGTGTCGAGAAGCACCACGATATCGCGACCGCGTGGCGGCGCGTCGTCCGTGTCTTCACCCCATTGGGGTTGAGCAAGCGCCACGGTCAGGCTCATCAGCGTGCCGAGAAGCAACGTCGGGCCAAGCCAACGACGATGCCAACCGGAGCCGATCATCAGTCGAGGAAGCAGATGCTCTCTTGCGAAAAATTGGTCTTGCGTTCTCGTCCGCCGGTATCCCGCAAAGACGAGGATGACAAGACCGAAAATCGGCAATGCGAGCGCAGCGAACCAGGGCGCGGCGATTTCCATCAATCGTCCCTAGGCCATAATCCGCCAATGTTTGGCGGCGAACACAGTTTCGAACGCTAAAAGAAGAAAAGCGACAATGACAAAGACCGGAAACGCCTCGACATATTGCTGATAATTTTCGGATACGGTTCGCGCGGTCTCCATTCGGTCGATCCGCCCGTATATGTCCTTCAATGTACCGGCGTCTGCGGCTCGAAAATAAGCGCCGCCAGTTCGAAGCGCTAAATCCTCAAGCGTGTCTTCATCGATGTACGATCTTGTTTGGCGCAGTTCCGTGGTCCCATCCGAGTTCTGTACCAGCTTCTCGGCCATGCCCCTGCCCCCAGCGCCGATCGCATAGATCCGAATGCCAAGCGCTTCGGCGACACGGGCCGCTTCGCGCGGTTCAATGTCGCCCGCGTTGCTGCTGCCATCGGCCAAAACGATCATGACTTTGCTCTCGCCGCTAGCTTGCCGCAGCGTATCCAATCCCAATGCGACCGCGTCCCCGATCGCCGTGCCGTCTTCTTCTGGAAACGGTACGATCTCGACCTGATCCAGGAGTGTCAGGAGGGCGTCATGATCTCGCGTCAGCGGCGTGAGACTGTCCGCATAACGGGCGAAGGTGATGAGGCCGATAAGATCATTGGCGCGTCCCCCTTCGCCGCCGTCGTCTCCGGTGACGAACTCGCGAAATGTCTGCTTTACGACGTCGAGGCGGTTTGCGCGCTCATTATCGATTTGGAGATCGAGGGCGCCCATGCTGCTCGAGATGTCGACGACCATCGCGATCGAAATGCCTTCGCTGTAGACTCGGGTTGCTTCAACACCCCATTGCGGTCGGGCCAATGCAATGATGCATAAAGCAAGCGCGAGCGCGCGTAGGTAGGGCAATATGGGCACGATGCGCGTCGCCCATGTTTGCGGCAGTTGGTCGAGGCCCCACACCGAAGACATCGCGAACGCGGCGGTGACGTGTCGCCGTGCCAACCAGATTGCGAGCGGCACGATCGGAAGCAGCGCGAGCGCGTATGGAAAGGCGAGCCTCATTATGCGCCCAATGGTGGGGGTGCGTGGGTCAGGACCGTGTTGTCGGCTGTGTCGGCGACGAACCGATCGATCGCCTCCAGCATCTCCGTCGCCTCGTCTCGTGTTGGTTGCCGCCGTGCAAACTTGACCGCATCGCTTTGTCGCAACACCGCCACAAGCCAATTCGCGTGGTCGGAAACCGGCGCATTCGACCGTGCTTGCGCGGCCGTTTCCTCGGTCGTCCGGTATGGCGCTTTCATCTCGAACCGGTGTTCAAGATACCAACGCAGAATGCCAGACAGGATCACGTAAAACGCGTCGAATTGGTCCTGCTCCAATAGATTACGGCGGCGCAAACGATCGAGGGCCGTCTGTGCGATGTGGTGGCTGGTAAAACGGTCATCTTCCCCGAGCGGTCGAGCACGCCACAACATTCGACGCAGAACCACCGTTAGCGATGCAATGAACAAGGCGACCGCCAAGGCCCACCAGACCCAACCGTAAGAGGGATCTGTGCTGGGCGGCACAAATTCGGCGCGCAACGGTTGCGCGATGTCTCGTGGTTCTGTGAGATCGGCCGAGTCCGGTACGATGGCGGTTACCAATACAGAAATGGGTTCAGTCAAAATTTGCGATGGTCCCCCCTCCTCGCCCTCGAAAATGAACGTAAGGGATGGAACGAAGAGGGTGCCGGCCTCATTTGCCTCCAGTACAAATTCACGCCGCCGCAAGACCATATCGTCGGCGGTTGAGACCGGCCCGCTCGCTTGACGTTCGACGACCCTGAAGGGTCCAAGCGTTTCCGTCACTGTAGGTAAAGTCACCGCCGTCCCGGTTAGCGCCTCGACCTGATAGCGCACACGCAGTGGATCGGCGAAGTAAATCGCGGTGCTGTCGACTTCGACAATCACTTGGCCGAAGCGTCCATCAAAGGTTTGCAGGTGAGTTTCCTGAGCCTCTCCGCTTCCGGTTCGCGCTACAGCAAACAAGAGAAGCGCCGTCAATAGTCGCGAAGCCCGCATCATCGGCGGCCGGAAACACGCCGCTCGCGCGCGCGAAATAGACGCAACAAAGGTTGCGTGACCTCTTCGGTGGTGGCGATCTCAGCCCAATCCAATCCGAGGGACCGGAACAACCTCAAACGTTGTGCCGCCGCTGCATCGTGGCGGGCACGATAGGCGGCGCGGACGCGCGGGTCGGATGAATCAATCAGTACGCGTTGACCGGACTCGAGATCCTGAAACGGTATGAGACCAATGTCGGGCAACTCCGCTTCGCGCGGATCACCGACCACGATGGGGATGATGTCGTGATCTTGCCGAGCCATGCGGAGCATTGCATCGTAGCCGGTTGCCTGAAAATCGGAGATTAGAAATGAGACGGTGTAACGTCGTACGACCTTGAGCAAGAAAGTTATGGCGCACTGTAAGTCGGTACCCTGTCCTTTCGGTTCGAATGCCAGCAACTCTCGAATGATGCGGAGGGCCCGGTTTCTGCCTTTTCGTGGCGGCACAAAAAGTTCGACCCGGTCCGTAAACAGGATGAGACCGACTTTGTCGTTGTTCGCCAGCGCACTGAGCGCGACAACTGCACAAACCTCATTCGCCAGATCGGCTTTGACGCAATTGGCCGTGCCGAAGCGACCAGAAGCGCTCACATCAACGAGCAACATCACAGTGAGCTCGCGCTCCTCGACATGCTGCTTAATAAAGGGGTAGCCGAGCCGCGCCGTGACATTCCAATCGATGGTGCGCACGTCGTCGCCGGGCACGTATTCTCGCACTTCGGCGAAATCCATGCCGCGACCTTTGAACACGCTGCCATACTCGCCCGCGAACGCGCCATCGACCAGGCGCCGAGTTCGGATGTGCACGCGCCGCACACGATCGAGCGTTTCGGCCGTGATCATCTCGGTATGATCGGTCCGTCAAAATTCCGAGGCGAGCGGAACCACAGATCAGCGATATCGCCCCCTTCAGGGGCATGGGGTGGCGGGATTGGCATCGGCGAAAGTCAGTTCAACGAGCGCGCCAATCGAAACCCAATCGGATCATTCCTGTTTTCAGCGATCTCTGCGCCGCGATCGGCCGCGCGCGCCCCACTGGGCGGGTCCGTCCAGCCGCCGCCGCGAATAACCCGATAGTCGCAATTCCCATCATCGTTCCATGCGACGCTGCTGCTGGGCGCGTTCTCGTAATTGTCGTGCCAACAATCTTCGGTCCACTCCCATACATTTCCGAGCATGTCATGCAAGCCGAAACCATTGGGTGGGAAACTGCCAACAGGCGCCGTCCAACCATACCCGTCGTCGCAAAAATGCGGTGCCCAGCGAAACTTGTTCGTTCGTCTGCCGCTAAGGTCGTGGACATTGGCGTGCGCGCAAGCTTGATCTTGCGCGTCGCCCCAAAAACGGGCGGTGGTTGTGCCGCCGCGCGCCGCGTATTCCCATTCCGCTTCCGTGAGAAGACGGTATTGATGGCCCGACTTTTGCGATAGCCAATCCGTGTAAGCTTTAGCATCCGTCCAGTTCACGCACACGACGGGGTGCCGGCCAGATTGCTGGAAACCGGGGTCCTGCCAGCTTTCGGATTCCTGGAACGTCCGTTCCGTCGCTTTAGGGTCCGATGTCTGACATCCTTGGCTCTCGTGTCCGGTTTCTTCCATGAAAGTCGAGAACTCGTTGCGCGTGACTTCAAACTTGCCGACAGCAAGCGGCGCCGGGACATTCACCAAGTGTTGTGGTCCCTCATCATTTCCATGGCCGATCTCGCGTTTGGAAGAGCCCATTGTGAATGATCCGGCGGGAACCACGACCATCTCCGGGCACTGCTCACAATCTCGAAATGTACTGCCCGGCACGGCGTCGTTGGCGGCCGTAGCTTCCGCCACTTGCACCGGTCGAGAGGCGTCTTCTACGGCGGAAGCCGGCAATACAAACGCGGCAAATACACCAATGGCGGCAATTCCGAACTTCATGCGTAATACCTTCCCGTAGTATTGTGGCGAAGCCACAGTCCGCGAGCGGCGCCCATGACCGCGGCTCCGAGGTGTTGCTCAATGCTTATGGAACAAAAGCGCTCTTGAAACCCATGTTGTGCTAATCGCTCGACGCAGACCTAACTGACGGTCTAAACGCGCATCCGCCATCCTTACACGTCACCTCTCCGGCGGTGCTGGATGAGCCTGACTCACAGGTAACCGTAAACAGCAAATACCCGTCCTGTTGCCCGCGCTCTTCGATTGTCGCGACAAGACATCCCGCCGCGTTGGCCGTTCGAGCAGCCAAATTTGAGATATCTGGAGCCATGCCATGAGAAGCACCGGCGATGCCTAGCGCGCCGGCAACGACCAATCCTAGTTTGCAATGATTTGCAGTGCCGTTCATCCCACGCAAGCCCTTGTCCTTCGAGTCGTCATACGAACACCACCTGGCAAGGGAAATGCGGCTCAGATTTCGTGCCATCCTTGAGGCGCCCTCACAGTTTCGTTTTCTATTACACCGATACTGGAGTCGGCACGAGACCGCTAGCCCGCGAAAAACCATAATTATTTAATGAATACAAAGCGATTGTGTCAATAATGCAGACTACGAAATGTTTTATTACAGCCAATACGGCTTATTTCAACCAATGAGATGGCTGTGTTTTTGCGTTCAAAAAATGTTACGCCTCATATACAGACAGGGCATAGTTGTATGAAGTAATTACAAAGTTTGAATGATGCCGTTTTTGAGCCGCGTCATATCAAACATATTGCATTATATTTATCGTATTTATGTGTGTTTTTAATAAATAGAACACGTGCATTGGTTTTTCATTTAAAACTGTGGATTTTGATACCCATTCTCAAATAATGAACTTGTTGTTGGGATGAATTTGTTTGGGGGAATGCGCTGAGTTTGCGTGACTACGCGACCGTCCACGGTTTTGGGGGTTAATCGAGAGTTCGTCGGATCGTGCACTGCTTGCACGCCTATCTGTTGCGAAAGCGCGGGCGCTTTCGTCCCGAAGAAAGAGTCCTAATGGCTGAGGGGATTGACGTGAGTCGGTCCGAACATTGGACGGCTATTGCCCGACAAGGATCGGCGTTCGGCAACCCCACAATGACACGTTTGATGTCATTCAGAAACCAAAGGGAGAGGACTCCATGACTAGTGGCTCGAATAGTAGGCTTGCCAGCTGGATGCTCGCGGCTTGCTTTGCCGCGACACCCGCCATGGTGAGCGCGGCGGACGGAAGCTGGACCGAATATACAGGGGACAAGTCTGGATCACGCTATCTCGGCGGTAGTGTCGCCACGCCCGAAAGCGTCAGCGAAATGGTTATTTCCTGGCGCTTCTCATTGCCGGGAAACGAAATCTCAGCGGACAATCCGGACCTCAGAACCTGGGCAAACGAAACCACGCCGGTGGTGATTGACGGTACTCTTTACACGAGTTCGCCGCTCGGCATCGTTTCGGCGGTGGACGGCGCGACCGGAAAGCTGCTCTGGACCTATGATTCCAAGGGCTATGTCGACTACCAAGTTGCCAACCTCGGATTCATCCAGCGTGGCATCACCTATTTCGAAGATGATGGCGCCGGGCGGCTGGTGGCTCCGACCAGCAACGGGTACTTGGTCATGCTGGATGCCGGGACCGGTCAGCCGGTTGAAAGCTGGGGTGAGAACGGCTTTGTCGATATTGCGCAAAGCCTTCGCCGACCAGTGCCGCGTGACATGATTATGACCGATTCCCCGCCGATCGTTTGCGGCGGCAATATTATTCCCAGCATCGGTGTGTTCGACTCATTCGCAGTGGGTCGTCCGCCGATGAAATTCCACCCGCCAGGCGATGTGCCCGCTTTCGACACCAAGACCGGTGAGCGGACATGGATTTTCCACAATCCGCCCCTGCCCGGCGAACCCGGCTCCGAAACCTGGAAGAACGGTATCGATACCATGGGCGGCGCAAACATGTGGGCGCGCCCGAACTGCGACGACGAAGCGGGAATCGTCTACTTACCCTTCTCGACGCCGGCGAACGACTATTACGGCGGTCATCGTGTTGGCGACAACCTGTACGCCGAATCCTTGGTAGCGGTGGACGCCAAGACCGGCGCACGGGTGTGGCATTATCAGATGGTACGTCACGGTCTCTGGGATTATGACCTGGCGACCGGTCCGAACTTGATGGATCTGAACGTCGACGGTCGCGCCATCAAGGCCGCTGTCCAGGTCACCAAACAAGGCTTTGTGTTCGCGTTTGATCGGATGACCGGCGAGCCGATCTGGCCGATCGAGGACCGGCCGGTGCCGGCGGGCGATATCCCGGGCGAAGTGTATTCGCCGACGCAGCCTCACCCGACTTGGCCAAAACCCTTCGTACGGCAAGGTGTGAGGGAGGACGACCTGATCGACCTGACACCGGAATTGAAGGAGAAGGCGCAGAAGATCCTTGCGCGCTATGAATACGGCGAGCTCTTTCACCCGCCAACCGACAAGAAAGCCGGCACATTGCTCGTGCCCGGCGTGCTGGGTGGTGCAAGCTGGGCGGGTGCGGGGCACAACCCCAATACCGGTGTGCTCTACGTGCCCTCGTTCACGATTCCAATCGTGATCAAGGTGAAGAAAGAAGCGCCCGGTACGTCAGCCTACGATTACACCGCCACGTGGGGCGGCGTCGCCGGCCCCGAAGGTCTGCCGCTGTTCAAGCCACCATTCTCGACGCTCAGTGCGATCGACATGAACACCGGCGAATATCTTTGGCAGGTACCGGCCGGCAAAGGCCCGGTTGATCATCCGGCCATCAAGGACCTAGGGCTCGGCCACCTCGGCAATCCCCATCAGAGCTTTATCGTGGTGACCGACAACATTATCTTCCTGGCTCCCAATGGTCAGGTCGACATCATCGGGTTGAACACACGCGGCAATGCTCTGATTGGGCAGACCAACGAAAACCAGCCCGAACCGTTCTTGTATGCCTACGATGCAAAGACCGGAGAGATGCTGGGTGAAGTCGAACTTCCGTCCGGCGCGTTCGGGTCGATCATGAGCTATATCGCTGGCGACAAGCAGATGGTTGTCGTACCGGTGGGCGGCGCCGGTGTGCCGTCTGAGCTTGTCGGCGTGCAAGTCGGCACGGTTCCAACCAACTAGCTCCAACGAGACTCGCCCCGCGCCGGGTTACGCGGCGCGGGGCAATTCGCTCAACCGACGCACTCATATAGTTGAAATCAACATGACGCACGGAAAGAAAGCGGCCGCGCTCCGGCGCGCGCGAATTGAATGCATGGGACTTAAGGCAGCGGCCATCCTGTTTGCAGCATGCGTGTCCTCAGGAGGCGTCGTGGCGGACGAAAAGAGAAAGCCTGCCGACCAAACGGGTACGGCGATCGTGGTCGCGGAAGCCGACGCCTCGGGCGCCCCATTCGATTTGTCGAACGAAGCACGGATCGCGGCCGGCAAAGAATTGTTCGACTCGAGCTGCGCCGCGATGTGCCATGGCTTTGAACCGGTACTGTTCATTGGACGAACCGGGCTCGATGAGCAGTATGTCTATGAAACCATTCGGGTTGGCGGCAAAAGCATGACGCCAATGCCGCCTTGGGGCGATGTGTTCACGCCCGAAGAAATCTGGGAATTGGTCGCCTACGTGAAATCACTTGGCGAATGGTGAGGCAGGCCTGGCGAATATTGGTATCAAACCGCGGCGCGCGCCAGTGGCCGAACAAGAGCCTTCTGGCTACGGCGTTCGTCGACCTTCTAGGCGTTGGGTAACCAACGATCCTTGTTCAGATAAGACAGATCGGCATCTTCCGATTCCCAGCAATTCAGGCCGGCGATATTCCAATCCGGTCGCTCCTTCATGATCGCGCCGGCAATGGTGGATGCTTGCGAATTGCACTCCGTCATGTCACGAAACGCTCCGACGTGCACCTCCTGAAGGGTAAGGGGCCCCACATAAGACGCATCTGTTGCGCCATCTAACAGGAAAAGAGTCAGGATTATTTTGTGCATGGCGACCCCAATACCAACTGCAAAAAGCAACCATGAACTCACGTACTGCCAGTCGGACCAGTCTTCTAAACCATGAACTTCAAGGTTTGAATCTATGTAGTCCCGACAAACAACGCGTTCGTGATCAACACAAGATTTCAGAAATGATGCGTCAGATGCTTTTGATTTCAGATGTTTAATTCACATATATACTCTTACAATGTTTACCGCACTAAAGAAATCGATTAAATAAACCACTGATTGGTCGATATGAAATATTTGGTTGTATTTGACACGATTTGAGATTGTGCTGAGTGAAGCGATACCAGCGGCGTGTGGAAAAATCGGGCCAACAAATGCTCCAAGGGGGTTGCTGGAATCGACACCCTATTTGCGCCGTTTGCCGCAGTGCATTGGCGTATTGGTCTTAACGTTGTCGGTTGCCGTCGCGTGGCTTGAATCGTAAGCGTTCCGCCACGTTAGCTTTGTCGGATGAAATGGCGCCGACGAAGCGGCCCTAGATGACGCGGCCGGCGTCTGTTACGGCATTCTCGATTTCGTAGATACGATTGCGGGTAGGAAGAAGAAGTAACCTCTTCACCGCTCCACCGGACTGAACCGGGATGCATAGACGAAAGATAGGCGGCGAGCTCCGGCTCGCCGCTTCAACCTTCTTGAATTGGTTTATGGGATCCGGTGAAAGAGATGGTGTTACCGTCGCCGAGGCCATGCACATGAAGCCGCCATTTCGTGCACACCACGACGTCGGACTCCGGCCGCCTGCGTTCATAAATGAACGTGTCCAGGTTGACGTATCGCCGTTCCGCGCCGCGTCGATTCGCCGGTGGTGCGATTACCAGATGGCACGCACCGCCAGCGACATAAACCAACGAAGCGTAAGGCGTGCCGGTTTCGGTGGCGTCAGGGATTATTAGCGCCCCATCAAGTTCAGGCTCGATCGTCCAATCGGTCCCCAGGTCCAGCGCGGTCGGCGACACAATTTCACTAGGGCCAGACAGATAAGGCACCGAGAAGTAGCAGTTATCTAAAGGTGTGAGCACTGCGAGCCCGCGCTGGACGGTCTCACCGCCATCCATTTCCAGCCCCACGACGAAACAGAGGCGCGTTTGCTGCGCCTCTCGCGCATAAACGAGGGACCCCAATTTCGCTTGCTCGAGATCGATTGCTCTGTGTCGGACCGTCATCAGCGCCTCAACGTTACCAAATATGTTACCAATTGGCTTCGCGTACGACGGATATTTTACCCAAATATTTGAAATCTTTGGTGAGCCCGGCAGGAATCGAACCTGCGACCATCTGATTAAAAGTCTCAGGCTTTAGGGTTTCAGGGCGTTCCGTACAATTCCATTTTCCCACCTTAGAGCGACCGCAAGCCGCAGATAACCTCAAAAAATTGTTCCGCTCGGTTCCATTGCGTTCCGTCGATAGCCAAGGTAATTTGTTTACGCAGTGTTTACTTATGGGAGCTAGCGCGATGGCCGAGATGATTACGATGAAGGAGATCGAGGCCCTCAAAGCGAAGGACAAAGCGTACCCCACAAAGGTTGGAGGCAGGCCGGGCTTGTGGGTTGAAACCCATCCGACCGGGACGAAAAGCTGGTCCGTCATATGTCGGATCGCCGACGGCGAAGGTGGTGATAAGCTGGCGAGGTTTAATCTAGGAACAATCAAGCAAACCAAACTCTCCAAAGCGGGCAAGGATGCGGCGACGATCATGGCGGCGACGCTGGAGGAGCGCGCGGTCATGAAGGCGGAGGAAACGTTCTCCCGACGGGGCAAGCGGACGAGTCCGAACGAAGACGCCGCCCCGGATGGAGTCCTCACCTTCGGACTGCTCGCCGACAAGTATCTCAAGCGCCATGCGAGCCGGAACAAGAAGGCGTCGTCGGCGCATCACGACAAGTTGGCGATCGAACGCGAGTTCAAGGACTGGTCTGCTCGCCCAGCCGACGCGATCACACGCGAAGACGTAGAGGAAAAGCTCGAACGCAAGTTTGAAGAGGCGGAGGTCGCGGCGGAGCGGCTTCGCGTTCTGATCCGCATGATCTTCGGTTTCGGCGTCGAGAAACGGCTGATCGCGGAGTCACCCGCCCACGAGATCAAGGCGCTGGTCAAGGCGAGCAAGATCGAGCGAAAGGTCACAATCCCGAAGCCGGTCATCGGTTCGTACGTCCGGATCGCGTCCGCCCTGCCCGCGCCATTCGGTCCATTTCTCCTCTTGCTTGCCCACCTGCTACAGCGTCGCAACGAGATCGCCGGGATGCGCTGGCAAGACATCGATTTGGACGGCGACGAACCGACCTGGACGATCCCCGCCGACATGACCAAGGCGAGCCGGGAGCAAGTTGTCCCGCTGGTCCCTGCGGTCGTCGAGATCATCCGGTCGATTGACCGGGTGCCCGGCAACCCGTTGGTCTTTCCTGCCGAGTCTAAGAAGCGCGACAAGCCGATCTCCGGTTTCTCCAAGCTGAAACGCCGGATCGACGGACTGATCGAGGACGACCTCCCGGAAGGAGTCTCGCTGAACGACTGGCGCTTCCACGACTGGCGTCGGTCCGGCGCGTCCTATCTGGCCAGCCAGCGCGTCCCGACGCCCGTTCTTGCTGCGCTGCTAAACCATAGCCAGAAGCAACTTCAGGGCATCACGGCGATCTACAATTTGCATCAATACGTGGCCGAACGGCGCGAGGCGCTCGAAATGTGGTCGAGCCATCTTGAGGCCCTCCGGGACGGGCGCGACGAGGGCAAAGTCGTCAAGCTCCGGGAGCACGCATGATGCCGACGATGAATATCAGCGACGGCTCTTCCGACGTCCTCTTAAGCAAAGCCGACATTCCCGAAATTCAGTCTTGGGTCTGGCTCCCGAACAAGCCGGACGACCGGGACAAGCTCTACAATGCCGAGCTCGCGGAGATATATCGCCAGCTCCCGCCGGAGGAATGCGATCCGGCGCTCCTTCACAAGCTCCTCGGCGTCGTCCTGCACCTTCCGGAGCGGCGCGAGCTGATTAAGGCTGCGGAGGCGAACGGCCATCACTACGGTGCCCACGCCTCCGCCGTGGCCTATAACGCACTCCGGCTAGCCGAGCATTGGCCGGACCGGGCCAGCGTCACGTCGGCATTCAAGCTGACGGCCATAAGCGGCGAATTGCTCGACGCCGAAGACGCCGTGACGCAGAAGCGGGCGCGGAGTGTTGAGACGCTCAAGCTGGCGTGGCGGTACTTCAAGCCGGTCGCTCATATTTGGCTGGCTATCAAGCTGCGTCGGATGCAGGGCGTACCGTGGCCGGAGACCCCGGTCGCCTGGGGCGACGTCCTTCAACTTTCGGAAGCGATCGCCGACCTCCTCCTCGCGATCGAGCACGACCGGGCGCACGGCCCGATCTTCCATAACGATTGGGCTGTCCGTATCCCGGTCGGACTACGAGAGCGCCTCGACGCGTTGCGTCCCGATCCGTTCCGAGTCGGCTGGATCGCTCCGATCAGCGACGCCGAACGGGCGAAAATCGAGGCTCGCGGGGAAAAAGTTGTTGTGCACCGCAAGGGACGCAAAAAGCGCGTTCGGTGAGACGCTTACCACTAGGGTAAGGACCTCTTACCCTAGTTAATTCGTTGATTTCATTGACTTATCGGGCTTGACGCATCTGAGAAATGCGCCTGTTCTTGTGACCGCCACGCAACCCCGGAGGTCACTATGCAAGACCACAAAATCGAATTTGAACCGACGGTCATCAACGGCGGCAAGCGTCCAGTCCCCGAAGGCGCGCGTCTGATCCGCGTCGGTGCACTGAAAATCATGCTGGGCAACCCGCCCGGCACGAGTTTTTGGCGCATCACGAACGGCCCGTCGTTCCCGAAGCCGATCGTCATGGACGGCGTCAAGTGGTGGCTTGTCTCCGAGATCGACGCATATATCGCCGAGCGCATCGCGGAGCGCGATAGCCAGCGCGTCGCCGGTTGCGCCGAATAGGGGCCGGAAATGAAAACCCGGCACCCGCGTATGCAGCGCGGGAACCGGGCGGAAGTCGAAAATTCAGTAGCAAGCGAAACTACGGCGTCCGTCCCGGACCTTCAAGGTAATTCATTTCAAGGTGCTCGCCTCTCGCTGCTCGGTCGTGCCGCTTTGGCATATGCGGATCGCGGGTTCCCGGTCTTTAAGCTGGTCCCTGGCACCCGGTCGCCGTTCAAAGGATCGCGCGGCTTTTACGATGCGACAACCGACGCAGATCGGATTGTCGAGATGTGGGCCGATGATCCGGACGCCAACATCGGCGGCGTATCCGGAGAGCGCTCTGGCGTGTGGATGCTCGATATCGATCCGCCGGACGGTTTCCGCTCGCTCGAAGCGCTGATCGATCAATTCGGTCCCCTTCCCGTCACTGCGACCGCGCAAACTCCGCGTGGCGGTGAGCACCGCTTTTTCCGTTATCCCGAAACCGGCCCGGGCGTCAAAAATTCGACGGGCAAAATCGGCGACGGTTTGGATGTAAAGGGCGAGCGCGCGCAGCTCGTGATGGCTCCGTCACGCCGCCCGGACGGCTCGTACAAGTGGATCAAGAACGGGGCGACCGGTTTTGCAAGAGCGCCGGACGCGTGGCTCAAACTCGTCGCGCCGCCCCCTCCGCCGCGTCGCTCGGAGCGTCCATCGCAGCCGCTCCGGAATTGCGATCGCTATGTCAGCGCCGCCGTCAACGGAGAGCTTCGCGACCTCGACGCGGCGGTCCCAAGCCAGCGTAATCACGCTCTAAACCGCGCCGCCTACTGCATCGCCGGTTTCGTCAAAGCCGGTGCCGTGCCGGAGGACTGGGCGCGCGCCGAGCTTCACTCGCACGCGCTGGCGATCGGACTCTCGGCGTGGGAAACGAACCGGACGATCGCAAGCGCGTTCGCGGCGGCTCCTGCGCGGCAGTTGGCCTAATGGCCGCTCCCGTCCTCTACGATACGCAGGTCCGCTTCAAGAGCGAGATTGAGGCGAAGATTGCCCGAGGCGCGCGCTCAGTCCTTTGTCAGGCGGCGACCGGCTTCGGCAAGTCGATCGTCCTCGCATCGCTCGTCCTGGACGCCATCGAGCGCGGCGAGCGCGTGTTGATTTTGACGCATCAGCGGCACCTCGTGGCCCAGATCGAGCAACACCTTTTTCAGGCGGGAATTGATGCAGGCGTCATCCTCGCTGGCCGGTCGGCACGCCCCGATCAGCAAGTCCAGATCGCGAGCATCCCGACTGTTCACCGTCGGGCTATCCAAAGCTCGAAGATGGACCTACCGCCCGCCGATCTCGTGATCGTTGACGAGTGCCATCACATCCGCGCCAAGAGCTGGGATGATATCGTTCGTTCCTATCCCGACGCGGTCCTTCTCGGCTTCAGCGCGACGCCCAATCGGGCGGATGGTCGAGGTCTGGGCAACGTCTTCGAGGAAATGGTCTGCGCCCCGAGCGTCGCCGAGCTAACGAGACAAGGTCGTCTGGTTCCGGCGACGTTCTACGCGCCGAGCGAGCCGGACCTCAAAGGCATCCGGAAGACCGGAGGCGATTTCAACAAGCGCCAGCTCGGCGAACGCGTAAACACGCCGCAGCTCGTCGGCGACTTCGTCACCCACTACCTCCGGCTGGCTCGTGATCGGAAGGCAATCGCCTACGCCGTCGATCGGGCGCACGCCTTGCATGTCTGCCGCGAACTCCAACTTGTCGGTATCGCTGCGGAATACCTCGACGGCGATACCCCAATTGACGAACGCGACGGCATCCTCCGTCGGCTGGCTTCCGGCGAGACCCGCGTCGTCTGCAACTGCGGCGTGTTGTTGGAAGGGTTTGATTGCCCTGACGTCGATTGCATCGGCATCCTTCGCCCGACTGAAAGCCTGCCGCTCTACCTGCAAATGATCGGGCGTGGCCTCCGTTCCGCACCGGGCAAGACCGATTGCCTGATCCTGGACCATTCCGGCGCGGTATATCGCCACGGCTTGCCGACGGACGATATCCGCTGGTCGCTTGATAAGGATCGCCGGACGGTCAATCGGACCCAGGCTTCGCGGAGCCGCTCGACCGGTAAGACGCTGACGAATTGCCCGGAATGCGCTGCAATCCGCATGGCCGGGGATCCGTGCCGTTCGTGCGGCTGGAAACCAACGCGGCGTCCCGAAGCCGTCTCCGTACATGACGGCGACCTCGCTCGGGTCGATCGGAACCGGCGGACTAAGCCTTGCGAGTATTCGAAGGCCGATCGCGCCCGCTGGCATCGTCAGCTCGTCCATATCGCGAAAGAGCGCGGCTACAAGATCGGCTGGGCCGCATACAAGCATAAGGAGAAATTCGGCCAGTGGCCTCCGCGCGGCAAAGTCCAACCGGAGCCACCATCACCCGAGGTCCTGAGCTGGGTCCGCTCGCGCAACATCGCTTGGGCGAAGTCGCGGAGTCGTCGGTAATGGCGGTCAACGGGAAAGCGAACGGCAAATCGCCGACGAAGCCGACGTTCGTCATCATGTCGAGCAAACGGTTCAGGAGCGACGAGGTCCAGGCGCTGTCCGGCAACGCCTTCAAACTGCTCTTCGGGATCATGGATCAGCACAACGGGCGGAATAATGGCAGCCTGCGCTTCGGATACCAGCAAGCACAAGAGTTGCTCCATTGCTCCGCAAAGACCGCGCAACGCTGCTTCCGCGAGTTGGAGGCCGCAGGGCTGATCGAGAAGACCAAGCGCGGCTCCTTCACCAACAAAGTTGACGCGCGGAACGGCCTGTCGAGCGCTTGGCGCGTTACCTGTTTCGACTTCCACAAACCAACCGAGGCGGGCCCGTCAAATTCATTCGACGGCTTTCCTCGTGACCAGTGACGGCTTTCCTCGTGACCAGTAACCCCCCGCCGACGGCTTTCCTCGTGACCTGTAACCCCCACGTGAACCGATTTGACGGCTTTCCTGGTGACCTCATTATGTATATCTGCCTCCCAAGTCTGTTAGTAAGGCACATAGCAATAGGAGCTCCCGGCTCCTCGTTCGCGCTGTCGGGCTCGCCGCGTCACGCCACGATCGCGGGACGGCTCGGATGGGCAGCGAAACGTACGCATACTCACGGCCTCGGTTTGTCGCCTTGGCCCCTCGATCGAGCCGATTTCTGGGAAGCATCTGACATACAATCTCCGGGTCGCTTGGCCGGAACGGTGAATTATTGGCGGAGTTCTGCGGATCACACCCTTCCTGGCGGGCGGGCCCTTCCCCCTACGTAAACACGAGAGTAAACATTGCAGCATGGCTGAAGGCACCGAAAAGCAGGCGAAAACGCCCCGAGTGGCGCGCGGAAAGCGGCGTGGCAAAGATATCTCGACGCCAGCGCAAAGAGCCGCGCTTACGAACGGGAGCGTCCTGTTCCTGGACGGCATCAACCAGCAAAGCCGCCAAGCGCGACGGTTCCGTGATCTTGTCGAGGGTATCGAGGAAGACCTCGGAGGCGCGGACAGTCTGTCGATGGTCGAGCGGTCCATGCTGCGCAAAGCGGCGGCGCTCGACGTCTGGACCGAGGAGCGCGTCACGGCGATCGGTCGAGGCGAGAAGGTCGATATTTCGGAACTCACGACCGCGATCAACAGCATGAAGCGGCTGTATGAGGCCATCGGTCTCAAGCGGGTGCCCCGTGACGTGGCGCCCGATCTCGAAACCATCATCGATGGCCAAGCGATGGAGACGAAGTAGTGAACATCCTTCAAGCGATGGAGCACAAGGACTTGTTCCGACCCTGGTTCAAGGACCCTGCCACCTGGGTCGCTTGGCGTTCGTTCCTGAGCGCCCTGTTCGCATTGCCCATGACTCCGGAACAGTTGGCGATCTACCGGTCGTGCACGGGCCGTGAGACGCCGCCTGAGACGCCATTCAATGAGGCATGGTTAGTTTGTGGTCGTCGCGGCGGAAAAAGCTTTGTCCTTGCGCTGATCGGCGTCTTCCTCGCGACGTTCCGTGATTATCGGGAGTTTTTGCAACCGGGCGAGCGCGCCACCATCATGGTTTTGGCCGCTGATCGTCGTCAGGCTCGCGCGATTTTCAGGTTCGTTTACGGTTTGCTCCACGAAGTCCCGGCGCTCAAGCAGCGCGTCGAGCGCACAACGCAGCTTGAGCTTCATTTGACGCGTCAGGTCAGCCTTGAAATTCATTCCAGCTCGTACAGATCGGTGCGCGGCTATTCGTTAGCGGCGGCGCTTTGCGACGAGGTCAGTTTTTGGTGGAGCGAGGAAAGTGCGGCCAATCCGGATCACGAGGTCATTGGAGCGCTCAAGCCTGCGCTGGCGAGCATTCCCGGCTCGATGTTCCTCGCGGCCAGTTCGCCGTACGCAAAGCGTGGCACGCTGTACGATGCCTATCGGGAGCATTTCGGGAAGGACGATGCGCCGGCCCTTGTGTGGCGCGGCGCGACGCAGCGAATGAACCCGTTGATCCCGCAGTCGGTAATCGACAAAGCCTATGCCGACGATCCTGCGAAGGCGGAGGCCGAGTTCGGCGCTCAGTTCCGTTCGGACATCGAGAGCTATGTCAGTCGTGAAGCCGTCGAGGCGTGCGTAGTCCACGGTCAGCAAGAAATTCCCCCATCGAGTGGCATTCGCTATTCGGCGTTCGTCGATCCGTGCGGTGGCAGTAAGGACGCGTTCACGATGGCGATTTGTCACAACGAGCGCGATGGCGACCGGGACATTCGGGTGTTGGATTGTGTGCGGTCGTATGCGCCGCCATTCAGTCCTGAGCAGGTTGTCAGCGAGTTATGCGGAACGTTGAAAAACTACAATGTTTCAGTGGTTTCCGGCGACAAATATGCTGGTCTTTGGCCGCGTGAGCAGTTCGAGAAGCGCGGGGTTCGATACAAGGTCGCGGATCGTGTGCGCTCGGATTTGTACAGGGATTTTCTGCCGATGATCAATTCGCAACGGGTCCGGCTGCTCGACAACGAACAGCTCGTGAAGCAGCTCGTCAATCTCGAACGGCGGACGGGTCGGAGCGGCAAGGACACGATTGACCATCCCCAAGGCGGCCATGATGATTTGGCGAACGCGGTTGCTGGCGCGCTCGTGACACGGATGAGCTCCGGCGTCGCGATCGCCAGTGTTTGGTGAACAAATTTTTTGCGCAGTTCAAATCCTCATCGTCCGCTTGCCAATCGGTAGCGCAGCAGGTAATCTCGGTTTCGTCGATCCAGCCGTGTTGGCGCGCGCTATGCCCGTGACACGAGCTGCTTTCGGCCTCCGATCAAGTCCTGCGCTATGCCGGAGTGACGGTGTCTTCGTCCCAACAAATGGGCGGGCATCGTGCGCGCCCGTAGTAGCAGGATAATTTTTATGAACCCGCAAGAATTTCGCGAAGCGTTTGACGCGCTTCAGAAGGGCTTCACGGCCTTTAAGGCGGACAACGACGAGCGGCTCCGGCAGATCGAGAAGCGCGGTTTCGCCGATCCGCTGACCGAGGAGAAGGTAGACAAGATTGCCGCGAGTGTCGGCAAGATGGCGGCGAAGTACGACGACGACTTGAAACGGATCAGCGCCCTCGAGGCGTGCCTGCAACGTCCTGGCGTCGATGGTGCGTCGAACGACAATGCGAACAACGAGCTCAAAGACGCCGCCGCGTGGTTGTCCGCTGCGAAGGATCGTCCGATCGACGAGGCCGAGGTTAATCTGGCTGAGATCGCGGATTATTCGAGCGCGCTGCTGAGCTACCTTCGCAAGGGTACCGAATTCATGCCCGAGGCCGAGAAGCTCAAACTCGCCGAGTTCAAAGAACTTTCGGTCGGATCGCAGACCGAGGGCGGCTACCTCGTCAATCCGCAAATCTCAAATCGGATCATTCGAACCATTTTCGAAACGTCCCCGATCCGCTCGGTCGCGACGGTCGAGAGCGTGACGAGCGATGCCTTGGAGTTCGTGGTCGACAAGGACGAAGCGGCGGCGAGCTGGGCCGGTGAAAAGGACTCCCGCACGGAGACCGACACGCCAGACCTCGCGATGGCACGAATTCCGGTACACGAAATCTATGCGGAGCCGCATGCGACGCAGAAGATTTTGGACGACGCCTCGATCAATATCGAGAATTGGCTCGTCGGCAAAGTGGCGGACAAGTTTGCCCGTGCCGAGAACGCCGCGTTCGTCACCGGCAACGGCGTCGCCAAGCCGCGCGGTATGCTCGATTACCCGGCGGTCGCCAACGCGTCGTGGAGCTGGGGCAATGTGGGCTATCTCGCCACCGGCGCGGCGGGGGGCTTCAACGCGACGGACCCGGGCGACGTGCTCTTCGATGTTGTGGGCGCGCTCAAGGCCGGTTACCGGACCAACGCCCGCTGGATGATGAACCGCGCCACCGTGACCGCGATCCGGAAGTTCCAGGATGGCAACGGTAACTATCTCTGGCAACCCGGCCTTGCCGCCGGTCAGCCGTCGACGTTGCTCGGCTATCCGATCACCGAGGGCGAGGATTTACCAGACATCGCGGCCAATGCGCTGCCGCTCGCTTTTGGCGATTTTGCGGCGACGTACACGATTGTTGACCGCATCGGCGTCTCGGTCTTGCGCGATCCGTTCACCGCGAAGCCGTTCGTTAAATTTTACACCCGGAAACGAACCGGCGGCGATGTGGTGAATTTCGAAAGCTACAAAGTCGTAAAAATCGCATCCTCGTAGGGGCTTAGGCAGGAAATCGGCGGGCTCTTCTCTACGGGGTCCGCCCACTCGAAAGGTTAGTTATGGCTACTCGTTCAACTTATGCCGACGTCCTGCCAGTCCGCCTGCTCCAGGCGCAGACGATCACCGGCTCGGCTCTCAACACTGGCGACGTCGACCTCCAGGGCTTCGACAGTATCCAGTTCTTCGTTGATTTCGGTGACATCGCGGAAATGGGCGCTTCGCCGGAAGGTGGCGCGCAGATCGAAATCAAGGTCGAGGACGCCGACGATGACGGCACCGGCTCCGCCGGGGCTTACGGCAACGCCGACTCGGTCGACATCGATAGCAACGGCGATCTGACGGTCTCCTCGGGCGTGGTTTCGAACCCGACGTCCGACGCCGCTCTGGTCCGGTTCTCGTACATCGGTTCGAAGCGCTTTGTCCGCGTCACTCTGACTCCGACTGGTCTTTCGACCGGCGGGCCGGTGGGTATCTGGGCGATGAAGGCGCATCCGCATCGCGCGCCGGTATCCTAGTCGGTCGGCGGGCGATCCGGACGACGTCAGGCGCTTTTCGTTGGTTTCGCGCTTGCCCGATCGCCCCCGCTGCGACGGGGCTGAGGTAATGCTG
>JANQOH010000354.1 GCA_028289725.1 Alphaproteobacteria bacterium | reverse complement strand
ATCCAAGAAGCCGACCGCCAAGGAATTCGCGTCAGCGATCAGGACATGACCCGCGCGCTGGCGCAGATCGAAGAGAATAATGGTCTCACGCCGGGCGGTTTGTCGGCCTACCTGACGCAGCTCGGGATCGCGATGAGCACGGTCCAAAACCAAGTCCGCGCGCAAATCGCGTGGGGCAAATTCGTCAATCAGCGGATCCGACCGACCATCGATATTAGCGAAGAAGAGATCGACGAAGAGTTGGCGCGGATCGAAGCCAATCACGGCCGGCCCGAATTTCTGGTCTCCCAGATCTCACTCTATTTCGACGCGCAGAACAGCGAAGCGGATGTGATGGAGACGGCCCGGAGCTTGATCCAGGAAATTCGCGACGGCGCCAATTTCGCCGCGGTCGCCGCGCAGTTCAGTCAGGGTTCCATGGCGCGCGACGGCGGCGACTTGGGCTGGATCCACGAAGGCGAAAGCCGACCGCAATTCGACGAAGTGCTCGCGGCCATGCCGGTCGGCGCGGTGTCGGAGCCGATCAAACTTCTCGACGGCGTGCATATCCTGGCGCTGCGAGACAAACGCACCAGCGGCCAAGCCGACACCAGCGAAGTCCAAATATTTCTGACGCAGATCTTGCTGCCGAGCGAAGCGGACGAACCGGTTGATGCCGCCGAGACGCGGCAAGCCATCGCGCAGAATATTTCGAGCACCGTCAATGGATGCGATGCCTTCAATCAACGCGGGACGGAAATCGAAGGGTCGTTGTCGGGCGATATCGGCTGGGTGCGCCTGACCGACTTGCCGACGGAATTTCGCGATGTCGCCGGAACGCTTGAGGTCGGCGTGCCGGGCGATCCCATAAAGACCACCACCGGCACCCATGTGCTCATGGTCTGTGAACGGCGTGATCCCAACGCCGAGGTCGACATGCGTGACGTGATTTTCGAGCAAATTGCGACACGCCGGCTTGCCATTTTGGAACGACGCATGCTCCGGGATCTCCGGCGGGCGGCGTTTGTCGACCTTCGCGTCTGACACGACGCGTGGGGGATTTTGACCCCAAGACACTGCCGCCGCTCCGCGAGGTTATTTCGTCGCATGGCTTGCGGGCCAAGAAATCGCTCGGCCAGAACTTTCTTCTCGATCTGAACCTCACGGACCGGATCGCGCGGGCGGCCGGTGATTTGAGGAATATCGGCGTTGTGGAGATCGGCCCAGGACCCGGTGGCCTCACTCGATCCCTTCTTGCGACGGATGCACGCGAAGTGATCGCCGTGGAACGCGACGCGGCTTGTCTCGAGGCGCTACGAGCGCTTGAAGCGGCCGCGGCGCCGCGACTGCGGCTTGTCGAAGGCGATGCTCTGGATGTCGATTTAACCAGCGTCATTGGCGCGCCGCGCGCGGTTGTGGCCAACTTGCCCTACAATGTCGCGACGGTGCTCCTGACCGGATGGCTCGAAATATTGGCGCGCGATCCCCGCGCGATTTCATCACTTACCTTGATGTTTCAGAAAGAGGTCGCGGAACGGCTGGCCGCGCCGCCAGGCAACCGCGTCTATGGCCGCCTATCGGTGTTGGCGCAGTGGCTGTGCCAAGTCACGACGGTTTTTGACGTACCGGCCCGCGCCTTCACGCCACCGCCCAAAGTGGTATCCACCGTGGTTCGCCTGGCCCCACGTACGGCCCCCTTGGCGCCGGCGGATCCCGACCTCTTGCAGCGCGTCACGGCGGCGGCATTTGGCCAGCGCCGAAAAATGGTCCGCTCCAGCCTCAAGACATTGAAGATAGATGTGGACGAATTGTTGGATTCCAGCGGCATCGATGGCCGCGCGCGCGCCGAAGTTCTAAGCGTCAACGACTATTGTGCGCTGGCACGCGCACTGGCCGACCAGAGCGCGTAAACAAGACAGGCTAGCCCTCGGTCAGCGTGCCAACGAAGCGGCTGAGGTCGATGTAGCGGTCACGGCGCAGGCGCTCGGCACACAGGATTGCGCTAACTTCGCCGACCGCGTCGCTGATATCGTGGTTGATGACGATGTAATCATATTCCGCCCAATGGGTCATTTCGCCGGCGGCCTTGGCCATCCGGCTTGCCACCACCTCAGCCGAATCCTGTGCACGGGTTGTGAGGCGGCGTTCAAGCTCCGCGGTACTCGGCGGCAATATGAACACTTTGACCACATCGTCGCCCATAGCTTCGGTCAGTTGCTGCGCGCCCTGCCAGTCGATGTCGAACAAAACGTCTCGTCCATCGCGCAGCGACGATTCCACCGGCGCGCGCGGGGTTCCGTAGTGATGATCAAAAACGCGAGCATGTTCCAATAGTTCGCCATTTTTCACCATGGCATCAAATTCGCCTTTTTGGACGAACCGATAATCTTCGCCCGCGATTTCACTCGGACGTTTAGGCCGCGTAGTGACGGACACGGACATCCACAAGTTTTCGTCGCTGGCGAGAAGCTCGCGCGAAATGGTCGTTTTCCCGGCCCCCGACGGCGAGGATAAGATGAGCATCAGCCCGCGACGGCGTATCGGTGTCTGTTCTGTCACCCGGCCCCCGATCACTCGATGTTCTGCACTTGCTCGCGCACTTGATCGACGGCCGATTTGAGTGCCAAGCCAATGCGGGTGAGTTCGAGGTCGCTCGATTTGGAACACAGTGTGTTCACTTCGCGATTGAATTCCTGGCAAAGGAAATCGAGCTTGCGGCCAATCGGGCCGTCCTCGGCCAGCAGGTCGCGCGCCGCGGCGATATGCGCCTGCAAGCGATCCAGTTCCTCGCGTACGTCCGCCTTGACCGCGAGCAACGCGACCTCTTGCGCCAACCTTTCGTCCGACAGGTTCTTTGCGTTGGCGGCGAACTCTTCGACTTGCTGGGCGAACCTCTTGTGCAAGGCATCCGGTTGCGTGGCGGCGCATTGAGCCGCTTCTTCGGCGAGCGACGCGATGCTATCCAAGAGACCGGTCAGCACCGCGGTGAGCCGCGCCCCCTCTTCGCGTCGATTGGCCACCAAGGCATCGAGCGCTTCGCCGAAGTCTCTCATCATCGCGGCGTGGCGGGCTTCGAGCGCGCCCTCATCCTCGTCCGCCGGCTCGACCATGCCCGGCAAGGACAGTAGACCGTCGACCCGCGGCGGATCGATGCGATTTCCGGTGTCGAGTTCAGCGACCACCGCCAAGAACTGCTGCAAAAGATCGCGGTTGATCTTCACTGCGCCGGCGCCGGAGAGCCGTTTGATCCCCAACGACACGCTCATGCTTCCGCGTTTGATGCGATCCGCCGACGCCTTTCGGACAGCGGGCTCCAGCACGTCGTTGCCGGCCCCCAAACGCACGCGCAAATCGAACCCGCGATTGTTGACGGTCTTTAGCTCCCACGACCAGCCGAGGCGTTCATCTTGCCCCTGGCTCCGGGCAAAACCGGTCATGCTCGCGACAGCCACGGCGGCGCCCTATGGATCGGTTTCTTCGGATTCGGCGCCGGTGCGCGCCTCGCGCTGAACCTTGCGCCATTTCGCGACGTTGCGATTGTGCTCCTCAAGCGTTTTCGCGAAGACGTGGCCGCCCGTGCCATCGGCGACAAAAAACAGGTTCTCGGTTTCCAGCGGATTGAGAACCGCGGCGATCGCTGCTCGGCCCGGATTGGCAATCGGACGCGGCGGCAAGCCATCAATCTTGTAGGTGTTGAACGGATGGTCCGTGTCGAGATCTTTCCGCGTCAATGGTCGACCCAACGGACCCTCTCCATTGGTCAGGCCATAAATCACCGTTGGATCGGATTGCAGCCGCATGCCGGTCCGCAGGCGGTTTACGAACACGCCGGCGATATGCGCTCGTTCGTCCGCGATACCGGTTTCCTTTTCAACGATCGAAGCCAGCACCAAAGCTTCAGCCGGCGTGTCGAAAGGAAGGTTCTCGGCGCGCTCGGGCCAAAGTTCGGCCATAGCCTCAGACAAGGCCGACTGCATGCGCGCGATCACGTCGCCTCGGGTATCGCCCTTTGTGAAATGATATGTCTCGGGCAGCAGCGTACCCTCGTCCGGCGGCGCGACAATGGCATCGACCAATCCGGATGTACCGGTCACCAATTCCACGATCTCATGGGATGTGAGTCCCTCGGGCACCGTGATTTTGCGCGCCAGCGTTTTGCCGGCAATGAGCAAATCGATGAGCGTGCGCGTGCTGACACCGGCCGGCAACGCATATTCGCCGGCTTTCAATTTGCCGCCGGACGCAAGCAGACGAAACGCGATCTCAAACATCCAGGCATTATCGATGACGCCCGCTTGTTCAAGCTTTTCGGCGGCACCGGCGACACTGCTGCCTTGGGAAATATCGAGAACGATATCTTGCTGGAGTGGCCCAGGCCGACCGGCGTGGTTGACCACGGCCAACGCGAGCCCGCCGACGCAAACGCCGAGCAAGATGGCCAGCGAAAAGAGCGCGCCAAGAAACCGCATTAGTCGGACAAACGATCGTGCATTCGCACCGCGTCGGTCACTGTACCTGTCTAAGAACCAGGCTGGCGTTGGTGCCGCCGAAGCCAAAGGAGTTGGAGAGCGCCGCGCGGACCGGCCGCTCCTTCGCCGTCAATGGCACCAAGTCGAGATCACACCCATCGGATGGGTTCTCCAAATTGAGTGTCGGCGGCACGACGTTGTGGACAATCGATAGGACCGAAAAGATCGCTTCGACCGCACCGGCCGCGCCAAGCAAATGACCGACCGACGATTTGGTCGACGACATCGACAATTTGCCCGCGGCATTGCCGAACAAACGCTTGACCGCGCCGAGTTCGATTTCGTCGCCAAGCGGCGTCGACGTGCCGTGCGCATTGACATAATCGATGTCGGAGGGGTCCATTTCGGCGCGTTCCAATGCGGCCCGCATGGAGCGAAAGCCGCCATCGCCATCGGGCGACGGCGCCGTAATGTGGTAGGCGTCACCCGACATGCCGTAGCCGACGACTTCGGCGTACATGCGAGCGCCACGTTTCTTGGCATGCTCATAATCTTCCAGGACGACCACGCCGGCGCCCTCGCCCATGACAAACCCGTCGCGATCTTTGTCCCAGGGCCGCGACGCGCGTTCGGGCTCATCGTTGAAACTAGTCGACAAGGCGCGGGCCGCCGCGAAACCGGCGATTCCGAGCCGCGATATCGCGGCCTCCGCTCCGCCAGCGACCATGACATCCGCATCGCCCCACATAATCAGGCGCGCGGCATCGCCAATGGCATGCGCGCCGGTCGAACACGCGGTCACCACGGAATGGTTCGGACCCCGATAGCCATATTTGATCTGGACCTGGCCCGACGCCAGATTGATCAAACTCGATGGAATAAAGAACGGGCTGATTCGCCGCGGGCCTTTTTCATGCAGCGTCAGCGTCGCGGCTTCGATGGCCGGCAAACCGCCAATGCCCGATCCTATCAAGACGCCGGTTCGTTCGAGAGCTTCCGATTCCTCGGGCGTCCATTCCGCATCGCGCACCGCTTGGTCCGCCGCTGCCAGAGCGTAGTGAATGAACGGATCCATCCGCCGCTGTTCTTTCGGATCGATATAGTCGTCCGGTTTGAACGCGTCGGCCTCGCCGTTGCGCGGTACTTGGCCGGCAACTTTCGCCGGCAAGTCCGAGACATCAATCCCTGTGATTTGGCCGATGCCGGATTTGGATTCGACCAAGCGGTCCCAACTCGCCTGAACACCGTCGGCAAGCGGGGTGACCATACCTAGGCCCGTGATAACGACTCGTTTCATCGATTCCAGCGCCCTATTTCAGGCGCCCCCGCCGCATATCGATTCGGTGACCTACGACCGCCCGAGTCGCGGGGCGCGGCCGGAGCGTACAGCAGTTAATTACACCTGTTTCTTAATGTAATCGATGGCATCTTGAACGGTGACGATCTTATCGGCGACGTCATCGGGGATCTCACAGCCGAATTCTTCCTCAAAGGCCATCACCATTTCGACGGCGTCCAAGCTGTCGGCGCCCAAATCGTCCATCAAACTGGCGCTTTCGGTGACTTTGGCTTCATCAATGCCCAAATGTTCAACGACAATCTTCTTCACCCGCTCGGCGACGTCGTTCGCGTCACTCATTAGCACATCCCCTATCGCGATTTCGTGACTATAAATTTGCGCCCCGGTCGGCGACCGGCACGGCATACCCTGATGGGCGGGCGCGCGTTCCTAACACACTTCCAAACGGTTTGCCAGATGGTCTGGACCCTACCAAAATCAGGCCGGAACGGCGGTTAGATCATGGCCATGCCGCCATTGATGTGCAAGGTCTGCCCGGTGACGTAGGCCGCTTCGTCCGACGCCAAATAGACCGCGCCCGCGGCAACGTCGTCAGACGTGCCCAATCGGCCCGCCGGAATGGCGCCGAGCAAGCGCTCGTGCTGCGCCTCGTCAAGCGCTTGCGTCATCGCGGTATCGATGAAGCCTGGCGCGATGCAATTGACCGTGACGCCACGTGACGCGACTTCGGCGGCCAGCGACTTGCTCATGCCGATCATGCCCGCCTTCGACGCAGCGTAGTTCGCCTGACCCGGATTGCCGGTCACGCCGACGATGGAGGTGATGTTGATAATGCGGCCCCAGCGCCGCTTCATCATGCCGCGCAAGGCCGCACGCCCAATACGAAACGCGGCGGTGAGATTGATCGCGAGCACCGCGTCCCAATCCTCGTCCTTCATGCGCATGGTCAAGCCATCGCGCGTGAGCCCGGCATTGTTGACGACGATATCGAGCTGGCCGATCGCGGCCTCGGCCTCCCTGGCGAGCGCCGCCACCGCGTCCGCGTCTGACAAATTGCAAGGAACGACATTCGCATTGTCACCGAGGTCTGCGGCGAGCGCGTCAAGCGCCTCCTTGCGCGTGCCGGACAAGGCCACATTGGCGCCCGCCCCATGCAACGCGCGCGCGATGGCGCCGCCAATTCCGCCGGACGCGCCGGTCACCAAGGCACCCTTACCGTCTAAATCGAACATGCCGGTTCCCTTCTCCGTCTCACAATGAATTGGCGAATGATTCGATGTCCGCGGGCTCCAACACGGATATGCCGGAAACCTCTCGGTCGATCCGCTTGGCGAGCCGCGACAGAACCTGGCCGGCGCCGAGCTCTACCAAAGTGTCGACATCGTGGTCTTTCATATACAGCACGCTTTCCCGCCAACGGACGGTTGCGGTGACTTGCTCCACGAGCGCCGTACGGATGCGCGCGGGCTCCGCGATCGGCGCCGCGGCGACATTGGCAATCCAAGTCGGTTGGGGTGCGGTGATTGTCACGGCGTCCAAGGCCTCGGCCATGACATCGGCGGCCGGCGCCAACAGCGAACAGTGAAACGGCGCGCTCACCGGCAAGGGCATGGCGCGCTTCGCACCTTTCTCCTTGACCAAATCCACCGCGCGCTCGACCGCCGCGGTCGCGCCCGACAGCACCACTTGTCCGGGCGCGTTGTCATTCGCCACCTGACACACGCCTTCCGACGACGCGGCCTCCGCCGCCGCGCTAACATCGTCGAGCTCGAGGCCAAGCACCGCGGCCATCGCCCCCTCGCCGACCGGCACGGCCTCTTGCATGGCTTGGCCGCGCCGGCGCAGCAGGCGCGCGGTATCGGCGAGGCTTAAAGCGCCCGCCGCCGCCAAAGCCGAATATTCGCCTAAGGAATGCCCGGCGACGAACGCCGCCGCCTTGGCCGGTGTGATGTCCGCCTCGGTCTCCAACACGCGGACAACCGCGAGCGACGTTGCCATCAAGGCGGGCTGAGCGTTCTCGGTAAGCGTGAGCGTATCTTCCGGGCCGCCAAAGATGATGCGGGAGAGATGCGTATCGAGCGCATCGTCGACCTCTTGATACACTTCCCGCGCCGCGGCGAAGGCATCGTGCAGCGCCTGCCCCATGCCGACAGCTTGCGACCCTTGGCCCGGAAACACGAATGCGCGCGCCATTGTCCCGCTCCATGGCTGATCAAAAAAACACGTCTCGGCGACCCCGCACATATCCCCCGGACCGGCGGGCTCAGGCCGCTAGAAGTAACCGCGGTCACGGGGCTGTCAAGCACGCGGAGCGGCGCTTGCGCCAGCGGGCGAAATGAGTATAGTGCGGCGCCTTATATTTCGGCGCGCCGCGAATGGGTCGCGGGCGGTGAATTGGTCGTGGCGGCTCGAGCGGCGACCATGGGTCCGCGCTGAAGTTCTATCAGGCACACCAGGGTACTGGGTCTAGGGAGCCATTTATGCCGCTCTACGAGAGTGTATTTATCGCGCGCCAGGACATTCCCGCGCAGGAAGTTGAATCGCTCGCCGAACGCTTCGAGGGAATTGTCTCCGAGAATGGCGGATCGGCCGGGACGCGCGAATATTGGGGTCTGAAGAACCTCTCCTACCGCATCAAGAAGAACCGCAAGGGTCACTACACCATGCTGAAGCTCGATGCGCCGGCGGCAGCGGTCCACGAGATGGAGCGCAATATGCGCATCAGCGAAGATGTGCTGCGCTATATGACCTTGCGTGTCGACGCATTGCCTGAAGAACCCTCGATCATGATGCAGAGCCGTTCGTCTCGCGACGACCGCGGACGACGCGGCCGGTCGGGCGACGGCCCGCGTGAGTCGAGCGGGGACAAGCCCGCCGCCGCATCTGCCGCACCCGCTGCGGAGACCACGGAAACTGCTGAAAAAACCGAAAACTCGGAGTCCTGATCCATGAGCAATGGTGGTGCATCGTCCCGAACCGTGCCGTTGCCGCGTCGGCCGTTTTTCCGCCGTCGCAAGACTTGTCCTTTCTCCGGGCCCAATGCGCCGGTGATCGACTATAAGGACGTTAAGACATTGCAGCGGTTCATTTCGGAACGGGGCAAGATCGTCCCGAGCCGGATCACCGCCGTGTCGGCGCCGAAGCAACGTCGTCTGTCGCAGGCGATTAAGCGTGCGCGGTATTTGGCACTCTTGCCCTACATCGTGAAGTAAGCGCAAAAAAGCGCGCAGGACTGAGGATCGTCCGATGGAAGTTATTCTGCTCGAACGCATTGAGAAGCTGGGCCAGATGGGCGATCTGGTGAAGGTCAAGGACGGCTTTGCGCGCAACTATCTTCTGCCGCAACACAAGGCGCTGCGGGCCACGCAGGCTAATCGTGAGCGCTTCGAATCCGAGCGGAGCCAACTGGAAGCGGACAATCTGAGCCGCCGGACGGAAGCTGAAGCCGTCGCCGAGAAGATGGATGGTCTGGCTGTGATCATGGTCCGCCAGGCGGGCGACACGGGGCAACTCTACGGCTCGGTCAATGCGCGCGATATCGCCGATGGCGTGACCGATGCCGGTTTCACGCTCGAACGGCGCCAAGTCGCCATGGATCGCGTGATCAAGACATTGGGACTGCATCCGATCAAGATCGTCCTGCATCCGGAAGTCTCGTTGACCGTCACGGCCAACGTCGCCCGGTCTGAGGAAGAAGCCAAATTGCAGGCGCAAGGCGTCGATGTGACGGCGACCGATCGCGACGAAGAGGAAGAATTCGAGGCCGAAGCCGCCGCCGAGTTGTTCGAGGACGAAGCCCAGCCAAATCTGGCCGATGAGGCTGAAGGAGAGGCCGAAAGCGCCGGCGAAGCCAGTGAAGGCACTTCGGAAGATGCCGAAAAATCATAACCAGAGCGTCATTTGCCGGGTTTATCTAAGGTTTTGAATTAGTTAGACCTGCGCCCCTCTTCTCAGATTTGATAAAACATGGTTAAATTTTCGCCAGGAGACGTGACCACACTAGGTCGGGTCGACGGCGGACGACCGTACGAAAGGTAGACGGCAAAAAATGTCGCCGCGGCCCGAATGGGAGGCGGCATGCTGCTCGACTTCTTCTTTCGGCGGCTTATCAAGCGCGGCCGCTTGACGGTGATCCGCGCCAATGGCAAGCGCAAAACCTATGGTTCCCTGCCGGGACCAGTTGCAACCATTCGCCTGCACGATTGGGCGGTGGCGACGAAAATCGCTCTCAATCCGACGTTAGGCTCGGCTGAGGCGTATATGGACGGACGTCTGACGATGGAAGACGGTTCCGAACTGTACGATCTGTTGGATGTAGCGACGCTCAATCTTGAAGGCCGATGGCGGCCAGGCATCCTGAAATTCCACGTCCTGCTCGGTCGCTGGACGCGGCGTTTCTGGCAGTACAATCCGATCGGGCGCGCGAAGCAAAATGTCGCGCACCACTACGATTTATCGGATGATCTTTACGAACTGTTTTTGGATGGCAACCGCCAATATTCCTGCGCTTACTTCGAGCATCCGAACCAGGATCTCGAAACCGCGCAGACGCGCAAAATGGAGCACATCACCTCCAAGCTGCTTCTTGAGCCGAGTCAATCGGTTCTCGATATCGGCTCCGGCTGGGGCGGTCTGGCGATGCATATTGCCCGAAGCAGCGGCGCGTCCGTACGCGGCCTTACGCTGTCGGAAGAACAGTTCAAGGTGGCGAGCCAAAGTGCAAGCGACGCCGGCTTGGACGATCAGGTCTCCTTTGCGTTGCAGGACTATCGGCACGAAAAGAAACTCTACGACCGCATTGTCTCGGTGGGCATGTTCGAGCATGTTGGCCTGAAGCACTATGACGAGTTCTTCACCAAAGCAAAGCAGCTGCTGAAACCGAATGGCGTCATGCTGCTGCATACGATTGGCCGGTGGGACGGGCCGGGCTCGACCGACCCGTTCATTCGCAAGTATATCTTCCCAGGTGCCTATACACCGGCCCTTTCGGAAATCATGCCGCCGCTCGAACGCTCGGGCCTGGTGGTTACGGATGTCGAAGTCCTGCGCCTGCACTATGCTGAGACGCTGCGTGCCTGGCGGCGGCGCTTCCAGGCCAGATGGGATGACGCGAAAGCGCTGTACGATGAACGCTTCTGTCGAATGTGGGAGTTCTACTTGGCCGGATGCGAGGTCGCGTTCCGCCATTTGGGCTTGGTCGTCTTCCAGGTGCAGGTCGCCGGCCGACAAGAAGCGGTACCGCTCACGCGCGACTACATCACCGACTCGGATCGGCGCAGCCACCATCACGGCCTCGCGGCTGAATAAGCCTTCGCGGCGCGTCGCGCGCGCCGCTGCTATGCCATGACCGCCACGTCGACACATGACGTGGCGGTCGTCGGCGCCGGCGTTGTCGGCGTGTGTTGCGCGCTGACGCTCCAGGCGGCGGGACACCGTGTCACGATCTACGATCCCGAGCCACCCGGCGAGGCGACGTCGTTCGGCAACGCGGGCATCATCGCGAACGGCTCGATCACCCCTTATAGCTCGCCCGATCTCTGGCGGGCGATACCGGCGATGCTGCTCGACCCGATGAGCCCGTTGTCGCTGCGCTGGCGCCACTTTCCGCGCGCGGCGCCTTGGATCGCTCAATTCCTGGCGGCCGGACTGCCGAAATCCTTCGAACGCATCACGCGCGAAATGGCGCCCCTGGTTGGCGCCGCGGTGCAAGCGCACGATGATTTGATGCGCGCGCATCGCGTCGATCCCGCCCTGGTGCGGAGCACCGGTTACCTGATGGCGTACCGGAGCGCCCAGAAGTTCGCCACGACGTCATTGGTTCGCAAATCGCTAGCCGACCACAATGTCCGCTTCGAGGTACTCGACGCGGATGAATTGCGGCAGTTGGAGCCGGGCCTTGCGCGCGACTTCGTCACGGCGCTGTACATTCCCGATGGCGGTTCGGTGGTTGAATCCGTCGCCCTGACGCGCGCCTACGCGGACGCCTTTCAGGGTCTCGGCGGCCAAATCAAACCACACGCCGTGGAGCGCATCGAACTCGGCCCCGACGGCCCGAAGGGTGTCGTCACGGACGGTCAAGTTCTCGCCGCCGACCGTGTGGTGGTCGCGGCCGGTGCGTGGTCCGCCCCCCTCGCCCGGCAATTGGGATCAAAGGTCCGCCTCGAAGCCAAGCGCGGCTACCACATCAACGTGCCGTGGAGCGACGGTGTTGTGCTTAACCGGCCAGTCGTGGTTGGCGAAGGCCAATACACCTTGGCGCCGATGCGGGACGGCGTCCGCATCACCGGCGGTGTGGAAATTGGCGGGCTCGACCTGCCGCCCGATTATCGGCGCATACGCCGCCTTTTGCCGCACGCACGCGCCAGCCTGCCAGGGCTTGGCGAATCGATCGACCGCGAATGGATGGGCCATCGCCCGGCTTTGGCCGATTCGAAACCGGTCATTGGTCCGTCGCCGCATCATCACGGCGTCGTCTACGCTTTTGGCCACGGCCATCTCGGCCTGACCCTCTCTGCTGTGACAGGCCGGTTAATCTCTGAAATAATCGCCGGCCAACAGCCCAGCATTCCCATCGATCCGTACCGCATCGATCGATTCTGAGCATGGCACCGAATCGCCGCTGCCATCAAACGCGGCGCTTGTACAGGCCGATTCGGACTCCTTCCCCGCAATTATTTTTTATACACAGGGCGAGTTTGATGTCCTGTCGTTGGAACTCGAATAGACTGCGCGCATGGACCCGCTGACCATCGCCCCGGAACAAGATCACCAGGCAAGCGCCGGTGACAATTTCGGGTATCGGCAGCTACCACAAAATGAGGAAGCCGAGCAGGCGCTCTTGGGCGCTGTCCTGATCGATAATTCGGCGTTCGATCAAGTTTCGACTTTCCTCGAACCCGACCATTTCTTTTTGCCCGTTCACGGCCGGATCTTTGAGGTGGCGCGGGCCTTGATCGCGCGCGGACAAATCGCCAATCCGGTCACGCTCAAAGCGTATTTTGAGTCCGACGAGAGCCTGGCGGATATCGGCGGCGCGCAATATTTGGCGCGCTTGGCCGGCGCCGCGACCAGCATCATCAATGCGGAAGATTATGGCCGATTGATTCACGATCTCAGCGTCCGACGGTCGCTGATCCACATTGGCGAAGACGTGGTGAACACGGCGTTCGATCCGCGGGTCGAGGAATCGGCGACCACGCAGATCGAGCAAGCCGAATCACGATTGTACGAGCTTGCCGAAACCGGCCAGGACGAAGGCGGGTTCAAGCCGCTCTCAACCGCGCTCACCGAAGCGGTCGCGAGCGCCGAAGCGGCGTATAAGCGCGAGGGCCAATTGTCGGGCGTGCCGACCGGGCTGATCGATCTCGACGGCTTGCTGGGCGGCCTGCACGATTCCGACCTCCTGATCCTTGCCGGACGCCCGTCGATGGGCAAGACAGCTTTAGCGACGACAATCGCTTTTCACGCGGCCAAGAGCTATCGGACCGAACCCGATGAATCGGGCAAACCGCGGCCGGTCGACGGCGCCGTCGTGGGCTTTTTTTCGCTGGAGATGTCCGCCGAGCAACTCGCAGGACGGATCCTGGCGGAAGAATCGCAGATTCGCTCCGATCACATTCGGCGCGGCAAGATGTCGAACGACGATTTCATGCGACTGGTCGAGGCGAGCCGCGAAATCTCGTCCGCGCCGATGTTTATTGATGACACGCCGGCCTTGAGCGTCGCGGCGCTCCGGGCGCGCGCGCGCCGGCTCAAGCGGACCCATGGACTTTCGTTGGTGGTCATCGATTATCTGCAATTGATGCGCCCCTCACGCCGCCATGACAATCGGGTGCAGGAAATCTCGGAGATCACGCAGGGCCTAAAAGCCCTCGCAAAGGAACTCAATCTGCCCGTGCTCGCGCTCAGCCAATTGAGTCGCGCGGTCGAGTTGCGCGAAGACAAGCGCCCGATGCTGTCGGACTTGCGCGAGTCGGGAACCATCGAACAAGACGCGGACGTGGTGATGTTCGTTTACCGCGACGAATATTATCTGGAGCGCGGTGAGCCGCAGCAACGCCAGGATGAAGCGCCGGACCGATTCGATAGCCGCTACCGCAACTGGCAAGAGCGATACGAGCAGTCGACCGGGCTTGCCGACGTGATAGTCGCGAAACAACGGCATGGGCCAATCGGCAATGTGAAGCTTCGCTTCATCGCGGACACGACTAAGTTCGCGAACTATGCCCAGTCCGACCGCCTGCCGGAGCAAACGCTTTAGCGTGCGGCCTCACTGTTGCCGAACATGACCGCGACTGACGAGACCAAAGGAACCGGAACCCGACTCGTCGTCGATCTGGGCGGGGTGCGCCGCAACTACCGAAATCTCGTTGAAAGGGTCGCGGACACGGTGACGGTGGCCGCCGTCGTCAAGGCGGACGCTTACGGCTTGGGTGCGCATCGCGTGGCGCCGGTCTTGGCGGCCGAAGGCTGTACCGATTTCTTTGTCGCGACCATTGAAGAAGCGGTGGCATTGCGCGCCGTTCTGCCCGAGGTGCGGATCTATGCCCTGAACGGCAATATCCCGGGATCGGAACCGGACTTCGCCGCCCACGGCCTGGTTCCCGTGCTCAACGATTTGGGCGCGGTGGAACGCTGGCAGGCCCAGGCCCGTCTTGCTGAAACGCCGCTGCGCGCGGTCATTCACATCGACACAGGCATGAGCCGTCTCGGCATGGCCGCCTCGGAACGGGAGCGCCTCGAAGTCGAGCCACAGCGGCTCGACGGATTGACGCCGTCGCTGTTGATCAGCCACCTCGCCTGCGGCGAGGAACGCGCGCATCCGATGAACGAGGCACAGCGCACGCGGTTCGTCGAATGCGCCCGGCGTTTGCCGCCGATGGCGGCGAGCTTGGCCAATTCGCCAGGGCTGTTTTTGGGGGCGCCATACCACTTCGATATGGTGCGCGCCGGCGCCGCACTGTACGGCATCAATCCAACGCCGTACGCGCCGAATCCGATGACGGAAGTCGCTCGTTTACAAGGGAAAATCGTTGCCTTACGCGACGTTGACAGCCCTATGACCGTTGGCTACGGTGCCACGCATCGCGTGACCCACAAGGGGCGGATCGCAACTATTCCAATCGGATACGCGGACGGTTATCCAAGGGCGCTCGGCAATCTGTCGAGCGGCGTTTTGGCGGATGGCAGTAAGAGCGATATCCCTTTGCCGGTTGTGGGTCGGGTCTCGATGGATTTGATCACTTTGGACGTTTCCGCGTTGCCACCGGACGAAGCCACGATCGGCACCTATGTCGATCTGTTCGGCGGTCGGCGCACGGTCGATGATGTCGCCGCGGAAGCGGGCACCATCGGCTACGAACTTCTGGTGCGCATCGGCAAGCGTGTGCCCCGCGTCTATCACGACTCCGAAGTCGAGCCCGCGCCGTCGAAATCTGGAGCGGACCCGGTATGAACCCGATTGCGCTGATCGGCCGCGTGTTTCTCGCGTTCATGGCGGCAACGGGGCGCGTCATTCTGTTTTCGATCATTGGCATCAGCCACTGTGTGCGGCCGCCGCTCTATCCGCGCCTAATCATCCGCCAGATGTTGGACATTGGCTATTACTCGCTGCCGGTCGTCGGCATGACCGGCCTGTTCGCCGGCATGGTGCTCGCGCTGCAAAGCTATACGGGCTTCAGCCGGTTCGGCGCGGATAGCGCGATCCCAACCGTGGTGGTGATTTCGATTACGCGCGAACTCGGCCCCGTGCTGACCGGGCTCATGGTCGCCGGGCGCATTGGCGCGTCGATGGCTGCCGAGATCGGCACGATGCGCGTCACCGAGCAAATCGATGCGCTCACCACGCTCTCGACCAACCCATTCAAATATCTGGTCGCGCCACGCATCATCGCCGGCGTCACCATGCTGCCCTTGCTGGTCCTGGTCGCCGACACGATTGGCGTGCTTGGTGGTTATTTGGTCGGCGTCAACAAGCTCGGCTTCAATGGCGCCACGTACCTCGCCAATACCTGGGAGAATCTGGAAGCGCTCGATGTCATTTCCGGTCTGACCAAAGCTGCGGCGTTTGGCACCATCATCGCGCTCATGGGGTGCTATCACGGCTACAACAGTCAGCGGGGCGCGCAAGGCGTCGGCACCGCCACCACCAATGCGGTGGTCTCCGCGTCGATCCTGATCTTGATTGCCAACTATTTCATCACCGAACTGTTTTTCGCCAAATGACCACGCAACCGATGATCAAGATGACCAAGGTGTCGAAGGCTTTTGGCGACAAAGTGGTGCTCGACGGTCTGGACCTGGAAGTGCGCCGCGGCGAGTCGGTGGTGGTGATCGGCGGTTCGGGTTCGGGCAAATCGGTGACCCTCAAATGCATTCTCGGTTTGCTGACACCCGATTCCGGGACCGTTGAGGTCGATGGCCGCGACGTGACGCATCTCGGCGGCCGCGAGCGCGAAGCGATCAACCAGAAATTCGGCATGCTGTTCCAAGGCGCCGCGCTGTTCGACTCACTGACGGTTTGGCAAAATGTTGCATTCGGTTTGATCCAAGGCCG
>JANQOH010000343.1 GCA_028289725.1 Alphaproteobacteria bacterium | reverse complement strand
GAATTGGGCGTGTGTGTCAAAATCGGGCGGACGACGCGACAAGCCGACCACCTGCCAATCCGGGTCATCCTCAAGATAGTGGACGAGATTGCGGCCGATGACCCCGAGCGCGCCGACAATGACAGCCTTATTGCTCATGCCGCCAACCCGCTCGCGCGAATGTCTTCGGCGTAGCAGCCCGTCTCAATCTCCTCCACACAGGACGGCCCCGTGGGCTGCCAGCCAAGTTCCTGGCGCGCGCGCTTGCCGCGAACCCGGCTATTCGATCCCATGGTGTAGTTGGCGGACCCGTCGCCCCACTCAGCCACGCCTTCTTCGAGGCTCATGGATTCGGTCCGGCCCCCGAGGCCCATGGTGCGGCTGATCGCCTCGCACAATTCCTGCATCGCGTTCTCGCCATTCTCGGCAAAGTAAAACGCACCGGCCGGCGCCTTCTCCAAAGCCAGGCGATAGAGCTCAGCCACATCGGTCACGTGGACGTTCGACCAAATGTTCTCGCCAGGGCCAATATGCTTCGGCACGCCGTGTTTGGCCGCCAGAGCCATCAACCACGGCACCTGCATGCTGTCTTTCTTGATGCCGAGCCCTTCGCCATAGATCAAGCTCGGACAAACGATTGCGGACCGCACGCCTTTGTCCGCCGCCGCGCGCACGTCCCTGTCGATGGCCACGCGGTCGACCCGGCCTGGTAGCGGGTCGAGCGGCGTTTCCTCGTCATAGATCGCGTCACCCGCAACGCCACCCGCCATGTCACCGACAATGCTCGAGCCGCTGGTGTGCACAAATGGTTTGCCGCTCCCCGCGAGCCCGTCCAGAAACGCCTCAACCGACGGCCGATGATGGGCGTTGGCGGTGTGGACCACGGCGTCGGCATTACCTGCCGCCTTGATCAGCAAATCACGGTCCTCAATCGAACCGACGAGCGGTTCGATACCTTGACCGTCCACGGCGGCGGCGCCCGCTTCGGACCGGACCAAGCCGACAACCTGATGTCCCACGTCACGCAACCGCGTGGCCACGGACCCACCGATATAACCGGTTATGCCGGTCAGCAGCACTTTCATGGGGTTCGCCTCCGCCCGGATTGATTGGTGTGGACGCGTTATCTCATATTTCCGTAAACGACATAATTGGCAATTTTTTCACAAAAATATTGAATTTAGATCAATAATTGAGGATGAGCCGACACGACGACATGAGTGTGTTTGTCAGTGTGGTGGATTGCGGCGGTTTCTCGCGCGCCGCCGATCAGCTTCGCGTCACGCCATCGGCGGTCAGCCGGATTATTGGTCGGTTGGAGCATCGGCTCGGCGCGCGTTTACTCAACCGCACGACGCGCCATGTCGGTCCGACCGAAGAGGGCCGCGCCTACTATGCGCGATGCCAGACAATTCTGGCCAACATTGACGAAGCCGAGCGGGCGGTGAGCGGTGCACATGAGGCCGTGCGCGGGACCTTACGAATCAATGCCTCGGTGCCATTCGCCACCCACCAGCTTGTGCCCCTGATTCCGGCTTTCACGAAACGGCACCCGGCCGTGTCGATTGATCTGACGGTCAGTGACCGCTTGGTCGACTTGCACGAGGAAGGGATCGACATCGCGATCCGCACCGGCGGCGAGGCCGATCCGCGATATGCCGTGCGCACGCTGGCCCAAAGCCGGCGGGTTGTTTGTGCCGCCCCGGCTTACTTGGAAGCTCATGGCACGCCCAAGACGCCGAGCGACCTGACCAACCACCAATGTCTGACCTTCAACATCCGCGAAGGTCTCAACACCTGGCCGTTTCGCGTGAACGGCAAGGACGTATCGATCGCTGCGTCTGGCGCGGTGTCGGCCAACAATGGTGATACGCTTCTGCAGCTCGCGTGCGCCGGCGCCGGACTCATGCGGGTTGCGGAATTTATGGCCGCTGCCGACATCGCAGCCGGTCGCTTGGTCCCGCTGCTTGACTCGTTTCATCCCGGTGACGAACAAACCATCTACGCGCTTTACATCGAGCGCGGCACCCCCACCGCCCGTGTGCGGTGCTTCCTGGATTTCCTCGAAGAGGCATTTGCACCAGTTCCGCCATGGGAACGGCGCTGAGGAATGGTGGGCCCGGCAGGACTCGAACCTGCGACAACACCGTTATGAGCGGCGCGTTCTAACCAACTGAACTACGGGCCCGTCGCCGCAGCCAGATATCGAGGATCGGCGACCAGAACGCAAGAGCCGCATCATAAACACGGCCCCGTACGAGGCAGTCATCTCAAGATCCCACAGTGGGATCATGTTACCGGCATGCGTCGAGTCGTCTTGCGTACAGCTTCCATGCGATATGAAGTGTCAAACCGCCGACTGCACCGACAGGAAAAATCCACCACCCAAAAAGCACCAAACCCAACACCGCAAATGAGGCCAGACCCTCCGCGGCCACAAGGAGGGCTGTCGGATCGTCAAAAACGGCAATGAGCAGAGACCCAAAGAAAACGATCAGTGGCATGGCCAATCCGGCGCACAGCACTCCCGAGAACGTGGCATAGATGAGATTGGATCGGCAGCCAATCGCTCGATGTTGAATCAACGCACCCATCGCGGCCCCGACCAACGCCGTTAACACCAGTCCAACGGTACCGTCGACGGCACCGAAGGCCAACAGAAAAGGCCCTCCCGCGACGCACGCGAACCCACCCATCCAAACTGCGGAAAACTGCCGAATTGATAGGGCCACACGTCCCTCTTCAATCTGGGCATGTACACGCGTGGCGAAAGCCACGGCATCCCGCGGTATCGTACCCCTCACCATTGCAACGTCTAATAGAAAAAGAGCCGCATCGCTGTTGCGACGCGGCTCTCAATCAGAAGACTTGTACCGATTTACGTATCCAAGAAACTTCGGAGCTTGCGGCTGCGCGAAGGGTGCTTGAGCTTGCGCAGCGCTTTCGCCTCGATCTGGCGGATGCGTTCGCGGGTAACCGAGAACTGTTGGCCGACCTCTTCGAGCGTGTGATCGGTGTTCATGCCGATGCCGAAGCGCATGCGCAGCACACGTTCCTCGCGGGCCGTCAGACTGGCAAGAACGCGCGTCGTGGTCTCGCGTAGATTTGACTGGATCGCCGCGTCGAGCGGGATGATCGCGTTCTTGTCCTCGATGAAATCGCCGAGATGGCTGTCCTCCTCGTCGCCGATCGGCGTTTCGAGGGAGATCGGCTCCTTCGCGATCTTCAGAACCTTGCGCACCTTTTCGAGCGGCATGGCGAGTTTCTCGGCCAGTTCCTCCGGCGTCGGCTCGCGGCCGATTTCGTGCAGCATCTGACGCGAGGTGCGCACCAGCTTGTTGATCGTCTCGATCATGTGCACCGGAATACGGATGGTGCGCGCCTGATCGGCGATCGACCGGGTAATGGCCTGG
>JANQOH010000338.1 GCA_028289725.1 Alphaproteobacteria bacterium | reverse complement strand
GCCGGCGCCTTCGCCGGTTCACCCGTCGGTCCGGCCTGCATGACCGCATTCGCGCCGTATGACGTCGAAAACGTCATGGTCGTCGGCTTCGATGTCGTGACCAACCGGCCGAAAGTCGCCGCCTATCGTGCGCCGGGAGCCCCAATTGCCGAATTCGGTGTCGAATGCGTTATCGGCGAATTGGCCGATCAGCTTGGCATCGACCCGATCGAATTCCGCGAGCAGAACGGCGCGAAAGAAGGCACCAAGGCCGCGTATGGTCCGAAATTCGGCCCAATCGGTTTTCTCGACACGCTCAAGGCGGCGAAGGAACATCCGCATTACAAGGCGCCGCTTGGCAAGAAGCAGGGCCGGGGTGTCGCCTCGGGCTTCTGGTTCAATATCGGCGGCGAGTCGAGCGCGGCCGTTCATATCAGCGAAGACGGCACCGCGACCGTGATTTCCGGCAATCCGGACATTGGCGGCTCGCGCGCGTCGATGGCCAACATGGCTGCCGAAGTCCTCGGCATCGATGTGTCGAAAGTCCGGCCGATCGTCGCGGACACCAGCTCCATCGGCTACAACTTCCTTACCGGCGGCAGCCGCGTCACCTATGCGACCGGCATGGCCGTTGTGCAGGCCTGCGAGGCCGCTGTTGGCGAGCTCAAGGAACGCGCCGCGAAGACTTGGGACATTCCGGCCGACGCGGTGGTTTGGGAAGACGGATTTGCCCGTCCGACCAGCAGCAATGCCGGCGATTTCGAACCGCTGTCCTTGGCGGATATCGCCGGAAACTCCGTGAAGACCGGCGGGCCGATCAATGGTCACGCATCGATCAACGCCAAGGGCGCCGGTCCCGGATTCGGGACGCATATTTGCGACGTCGAGGTCGATGAGGAAACCGGACGCGTGACGGTCACCCGTTACACGGCGGTTCAGGATGTCGGTCGCGCGATCCATCCGAGCTACGTGGAAGGCCAGCTTCAGGGCGGCGTTGCTCAAGGCATCGGCTGGGCATTGAACGAGGAGTACATCTACAACGATGAGGGCCACCTGGAGAACGCCGGCTTCCTCGATTATCGCATTCCGGTCGCTTCGGATTTGCCAATGATCGACACGGTGTTGGTCGAAGTGCCGAACCCACGCCATCCGTTTGGCGTGCGCGGTGTCGGCGAGGTGCCGATTATTCCGCCGATGGCCGCGGTGGCCAACGCAATCGAGAATGCGATTGGCGTCCGCATGACCGACCTCCCGATGTCGCCGCCGCGCGTGCTTCACGCGTTGAGCAACGGCAACGGAAAGGCGTAAGGCCGCATACATGGCCAGGGTCGTCCTGACGAGCGACATGGCGCGCCAATACACGTCGGGACAGACCGAGATCGAAGTCGAGGGCGCGAACGTCCGCGCGATCGTTCGCGCCCTCGAAGATCTCTATCCGGGTTTGGGCGAGCGCGTCCAAACCGAGATGGCCATCGCCATAGACGGCGAACTCTTCCAAGACCCGTACCTTGAGTCCGTGGAACCGGATAGCGAACTATTCGTTCTGCCCAAGATTGGTGGCGGTTAGTCGGATTCGTTGGCCAACGCTGCCCCTCAAATCCGACTAAACGGCCTCAAGCGGCCCAGCGGATCGGATTCGCAGCTACCTCATCACGGACATTGACCAAAAGCGCCACGGTCCTTGACGGTAAGTGGTTTGGCGGATAAGTGACGGCCAGGTTGTAGACGCCTGCCGCCCGCTGACATTCTTGTCCCGGTGAAGGTCTACGTCGGCAAACTTCCATCGACCTCTTTCCGCCAATCGCGCGGGTGGTAACGCGGGCCCCATCTTTTTCAGCGCGATGTGGCACGAGGGAAATGGGAAATGCCTGACATTCGAACAATTGAATCTGGGAACGTGACACGGAACGTGGTCGCGGCGCACCCTTTCGCATTGCATCGGGGTGAGATTGTAGAGCGGGTCCATCCGGCATGAAACAGGCTCAGATACACATAATTTGCGGCCCAATCGGGGCTGGAAAAACGACTTATTCCCAAAAGCTCGCTGATGATCTGACTGGGGTGTGTTTCTCGATTGACGACTGGATGGTGACGCTCTTCGGAGATGACGTTCCGCCGACACTGGATCCGTCGTGGATTTTTCCGCGCGTCGCACGATGCGAGCAGCAGATCTGGTCCTTGACGCGGCGTTTGGCGGAGTTGGGCACGTCATGTGTTCTAGATCTCGGCTTTCAGCGCGCCGAACATCGACAAAAGTACCTGAAGCTGGTCGATGAAGCCGGTCTTGAAATAAGGCTCCACTCCATCACCGCTGATGAAGGAAAGCGCTGGCGGCGGGTGGAAGCACGCAACTCCAACAAAGGCAGTACGTACCGCCTTACTATAACCCGGCAGATGTTCGATCATTTCGAGGCCACATGGTCATCTCCAACGTCTGACGAAATGGCGACCATGAATGGTGTGCGCGTGGTCACCTGACCCAAACCCTTGCGCCGGGATTCCATATTCGGTTCGCCCAATTGCCAATTGTGACGATGAATACTCTAATCGTGCGGTGGGTCTTATCGTCGGTTACGGGTCATCCAAGCGGTACTTCGTTGAAGATGAGGCAACTGTTCGAATTTGGGCGGGGACGGCAAGGTCACTTGTTCCATCGTTGCGCCTTGCCGGTTTTCGTATTCGCGTCAATCGTTGCAACGAGTGCGCATGGCGCGGACACAAGTATTCGCGGTACAGCGACGGTTGTTGACGGTGATCAACTCGTGCTTCAGGGCTATCGGGTTTTGTTGTACGGCGTCGATGCGCCCGAACTTGAGCAAGAATGCCTGCTCGACGGCGCAGCATGGCCTTGCGGCAAAGACGCAGCAGAGGCGCTCAATGGCCTTTTGAATGGTCAGGAAATCACATGTGCTGACCAGGGCGATGCGCCGTACGCGAAAGTCAGCGGTGTGTGCCGGGTCGGCGACAACGACGTCAATGCCTGGTTGGTTTCGGAAGGCTGGGCTCTTGCCGCGCGGCACGTCACGCGCCGCTACGCCAAACAGGAAACCGCGGCGAAAAAAGCCGGGCGCGGACTATGGCGCGGAGACTTCGTGAAACCGTGGGATTGGCGGCGCGGCGAACGCCTCGATTAAAGGCCGACCTTATCCGGCCTGTGCCGTGAGACCGCCGTCG
>JANQOH010000311.1 GCA_028289725.1 Alphaproteobacteria bacterium | reverse complement strand
ATCTCGACGCCGGGCGTGTCCTTCGGCACCAGGATTTGGCTCTGCTGATGAAAGGTCTCGGCGTCCGGGTCGGTCTTCACCATGACGATCATGATCTTGCAGCGCGGATCACCGGCGCCGGAGGCGAAATACTTTTCGCCGTTGATCACCCATTCGCCATTTTCGAGCTTGGCTTCCGTCTGGATTTGCTTGGCGTCGGACGAGGCGGTCCACGGCTCGGTCATGACATAGGCCGAGCGGATTTCGCCATTGAGCAAAGGCTTTAGCCACTCTTCCTTTTGCTCAGGCGTGCCGACGCGCTCCAACACCTCCATATTGCCGGTGTCGGGCGCCGAGCAATTGAGCGTCTGGCTGGCCAGCGGGTTACGGCCAAGCTCCGCCGCGATATAGGCGTAGTCGAGATTGGGCAGGCCTTCGCCTGTCTCAGCGTCAGGCAAGAAAAAGTTCCACAATCCAGCGTCGCGCGCCTTTTGCTTCGCGCCTTCCAGCAATTCGAGCTGGCCCGGCGCATAGGACCAAATGTCCTTGCGGCTTTCCCCGAGACGAAAATACTCCTCGGTGATCGGGTCGACATTGTCCCGAATATGCCGGATGACGGCCTCGTAAAGCGGCTTCGTCTTCTCCGACATACGGAGATCATTAAGTTCGCTGTCGACGGTTTCCCTCATGGGATTTCTCCTGGTATTGCGCTTGCCGGCTGCTGTGACCCGGACGCTATGCGTGAACGCTGTTGTGCTTTTCTACCGCCGCCGGCCGTGAGTTACACGCTTGAATGGGGCATGCCCCCAATTCGGCCAGCGAAACACTACTACCCCCGGCCGATGAACGGCATTTTGGTGGCCATCACGGTCATGAACTGGACATTCGCGTCAAGCGGCAACGAGGCCATGTGAACCACGGCATTCGCCACGTGCACGACATCCATCACGGGCTCGGGCTTGGTTTCGCCATTCGGCTGCAGCACACCCTTGGACATGCGCGCGGTCATGTCGGACGCAGCATTGCCGATATCGATTTGGCAACAAACGATGTCGTGCGCGCGGCCGTCAAGCGAGGTCGATTTGGTGAGGCCGGTGATCGCGTGTTTGGTCGCGGTGTAGGGTGCGGAAAACGGTCTCGGCACATGAGCGGAAATCGACCCATTATTGATAATTCGGCCGCCCTGCGGGTCCTGCGCCTTCATTTGGCGGAACGCCGCGCGCGTACAGAAAAAGGCACCGTTTAAGTTGGCATCGACAACGCCAAGCCACTGTTCGGGCGTCAGCTCGTCCATCGGCACGGGCGGCGCACCGGTTCCGGCATTATTGAACAACACGTCGAGACGGCCGAAGGCGGCGACCGTTTTGTCGATCAAATCATCGACCGCGGCGGGGTCGCCGACATCGGTTTGCACGGCGAGCGCTTTGCCACCCGCGCCTTCAATCTCGCTGACCACATCCGAGAGCCGGTCGGCGCGCCTTGCGGCCAGTCCAACCGCGTAGCCTTCGCCCGCCAACGCCACGGCGCAGGCCTTCCCGATGCCGCTGCTGGCCCCGGTTACAATCGCAACCTTGCCGTCATTCGCCATAACTCACCTATCGCTCCCTTTTGGAGATTGTTCCACGTTTCCGGGTCCGGAGCATCGCCGATACCCCGGCACTATCGGTCTTTGCGCCGGGATCAATTCGCCGCGGTTTGCTGGCGGCTGGTTTTAACGATCTTCAGAAGCCAGAAGATGATGCAAAAAGCGCCGGTGAGGATCACCAGGATAATCACCGCTCCCAGGTTCTGACCAAACCCTGAGCCGGACATATAGCCCTTGCGCAACAGATCGATGCACAGGGTCAGGACCATTTGAAGGGTGGCGCCGCCGCTCAACAAAATCGCGATAAAGGTCGAGCCACGCAGAGAACTCAGCACCATCGATTCGACGCTGCGTTGCTGCACGATGTGCACCCGGTACGCGCGCCAGTGATAGCCGCAAAACCCGATGATACCGATCACGAGCGCAGCCCAGAACGCCACGTTCTCGTAAGCGATTTGCGTGATGATCACCGTGAAGAGGTCTTCAAACGGCTGATAGAAATAAAGAAAAATCAGGACGATGATAAAGACCAAGAAGCCGACCAGCGTCCAGAACCACTGCCAACCGTTCATTGCGTCATCGTCCCCCGGTTTCGTGCCGAAGCGGTTCCCGCGCCCGCCGAATTTGTACCCGATCGCCCGGCATGGGCGCAAATCGGTGCGCCATCTCTAGACGCCCGCATGCTGAACCTCCGGGCACGGCGCGGCCTGCTTGTACCAACCGGCGGCCTGTTCATAGGCATGGGCGGCTTGTAGGAGCACGGGTTCAGCGTACCAATCCCCGATCAATTGCAGGCCGATCGGCATACCGTCCGCCGTGAAACCGCAGGGCACGGAGATCGCCGGTTGACCGGTAAACGGCGGAATCCGCGTCATCCGACCGAGCAGTTTTGCACCGTCATAAACATGGCCGTCGTGAGCCAGGACACCGTCGGCGATCGTCACGGCCGGTATCGGACTGGTCGGCGTGACCAAAAGATCGACCTCGCGCAAAACCTCGGCCATGGCGCGCTGTGTCCGCATACGAACCCACTGCGCCTCAATCAGTTCGCCGGCGGTTGTCGGCTTTCCGAGCAACATCCGCTCACGCATATCCGGCGAGAGCTCGTCGTGATGGTCGCGAATATCGTTGGCATGAAGGTGGTACGCCTCGGCCAGCGCCATGGTGTTCCAAGCCGCGCTCGCGGTGCGCGCGTCGAACGGCAGGTCGATCTCTCGCACCGCCGCGCCGAGCGCGGTCAATTGCGCAATCGCGGTTTCGACCGCCGACGCGATCTCGGGGTGCAGCTTCTCAAAGAAAAAGCGGCGCGGCACACCAATCTTCAGGTTGCCGATGTCTTGCCCGATCAGCGCCGTATAGTCCTTCACCTGCGCATCGCGTGTCGTGGGATCACGCGGATCGGCGCCGGCGATCGCTTGCAGCACAAGCGCGGAGTCACGCACCGTGCGCGCCAGCGGCCCGCCATGATCGAACCCACGGCACAGTGGATAAATGCCGTGGCGACTGGCAAGACCGTAGGTCTGTTTGAGGCCGACCACGCCGCAAAGCGAGGCCGGAATCCGGATCGATCCGCCGGTGTCGGTGCCGAGTGTGGCGGCGGCTAGACGCGCGGCGGTGGCGCATCCCGAACCCGCGCTCGATCCGCCACACACCCGATCCGGGTTCCAGGGATTGCGCGCCGGCCCGTCGAAATTGCGGTTGATGCCGGTCGCGCCGAACGCGAATTCGTGCAAGTTCAGCAGGCCGAGCAACACCGCACCCGCCTCGCGCATCCGGGCGGCGCCCGTTGAGTCAGACTCCGCTGGGTCTTCGCGAATGATTTTCGAGCCGCACGTCCTCTTCATGCCGGCGACCTGGAACAAGTCCTTCAGCGCCAGTGGCACACCATGCAGCGGGCCGCGATAGGTGCCGGCTTGGATTTCGGTTTCGGCCGCGCGCGCAGCCTCCAACGCAAGCTCGGGATAGACTGAGATGTAGGCCTTATAGCTCGGGTTCAGAGCCTGGATTCGCGCCAGATAGGCCTCGCACACTTCGACCGGCGATAGCTGTTTGCCCTCGATTGCGTTGGCGAGCCCGGCGATATCGAGCGCGGTGATGTCAGCAACGCTCATGCCGCGACCTCCGGTGGGATCGCGATGATCAGGGTGATCGCGTAGAGGATGACGAACAGCACGTCCTTAACGGCCGCGATGCCATGGCGCGCCGTGTCGCGCGAAGCCAGCAGCAGGATGATTTCGAGCACGAAGAAAATGATCGCCAAAAAGAAGATCGGCCACACGGTGTCCCACCAAGACAGCCCTTCGGGTGCCACCACGCCTTGGGTCGCGCGCCAAATGATCAGCAGGATCGGCAGCAGGATCAGATATCCGTAACCGACTAAGAAGCGGAATGGCGTCACCTTGCGGTCAACGATCCAGAACGCGACGAAGAACAGCACGATGGCCAGGAAATCCCAGAACATCGCGGCATAGGTTTCATCCGCCGCCGCGCCGCGCAGATTGAGGAAGCCGAGCAAAAGCAGGAACGCGAAGCCGTTGCACATCAACCATTCGCGCACGGTCTCGGAGCCGGTCTTGACACTCCACGCACGCGTCGCCTTGTCGAAGAGCAACACCAGAGCGACGCCAAGGCTCGCCGGATAAACCAGCGTGGCAAGCAATGCATGCTGTTCGCCGCGCTCCAAGTAGATCCAGTTAAGCAACAGGTACATGACGGCGAACAGCAGCAGCCCGATTAGGCGCGTCGCCGACGGCGTTTCGATTGCCCCGGGCGGCTCGGCTTCG
>JANQOH010000305.1 GCA_028289725.1 Alphaproteobacteria bacterium | reverse complement strand
GACGCACTCGGCGCCCTCGGCCTTGGCCTTCGCGGCCACTTGTTCGGACCACTGGTTTCCCGTCGCGGCGGCGTCTTCATCAACGTTGCAGACATAGAGTACCGGCTTTGCGGTCAGCAGCTGCATCTGCCGCCATTGCGGCCGCTCATCGGCGCTGATTTCGATCGTCCGAGCCGCCTTGCCGTCCCGAAGTGCTTCCGCCGCACGTTCGGCGAGCGCCAAGGTCGCCTTGGCTTCCTTATCGCCGCCGCGTGCGCGCTTGACGAGGCCTTCGATCCGTCGTTCGAGACTCTCGAGATCGGCGAGCATCAACTCGGTTTCGATCGTGTCGGCGTCGGACAACGGATCGACGGCGCCGGCGACATGGCTGATTTCCGGATCCTCGAAACAGCGCAGAACTTGGCAGATCGCGTCAACCTCGCGGATGTGGGCCAAAAACTTGTTGCCAAGGCCTTCGCCCTTGCTCGCTCCGGCGACGAGGCCGGCAATATCGACAAACTCCAAGTAGGTCGGAATTGTAGAGGCAGAGTTGGCGAGACCGCTCAACCGCACAAGCCGGCCATCGGGGACCGCCACGCGGCCGGTGTTCGGCTCGATCGTGCAGAACGGATAATTCGCCGACTCCGCGGCAGCGGTGCCGGCGAGCGCGTTGAACAGGGTCGACTTGCCGACATTAGGCAAGCCGACGATACCGCACTTAAATCCCATGCCTGATCACGGGCTCGCGGAAGACGCTCATTCCTCGTCATCCTTCTTCTTGTCTTTTTTTTGCGGCCGTTCGGGCCGTGGATTGAGGATGACCGCGACGCGGTTCATGAACCCCGCATCGTCGCCCCTTACAAGATGTGGTGTTGCGGTGGCGATGGCCGGTAGCAAGGCATCGACCCAGATCTGATCTTCCTTGCTGAAGTCGCGCAAGACATAGGAGTGCACCGCGTCCTTATCGCCTGGGTGGCCGATACCGATGCGCACGCGACGATAGTTCTTGCCAAAATGACTATCGATGCTCCGCAGTCCATTGTGTCCGGCATTGCCGCCGCCCGTCTTCACGCGGATTTTGCCAGGCGCGAGATCGAGCTCGTCATAGATCACCACCACGTCGTCGGGCGGGATCTTATGGAACCGTGCGGTTTCTCCGACGGAGATTCCGGAGCGGTTCATTTGCGTGCTGGGTTTCAGCGCAAGGACCCGTTCGCCGTCAATCCGCCCGTCGGCCAACAAGCCGTGGAATTTGGGTCGATAGTCGGAAAAACTGTAGGTCTGGGTAATGCAATCGAGCGCCATAAAACCGACATTGTGGCGGTTCCAGGCATATTTCGGGCCCGGGTTGCCGAGCCCCACCAGCAACATCACGATATGAAAACGGGCCGGTCCAGCTGCGCGTCAGCTCTCGCCACCCGATCCTTCGTCGCCGCCTTCCTTGGCCGCCTCGGCGCCTTCTTCGCCAGCAGGCGTCTCGCCATCGGCCTCGGCCGCCAGACCTTCTTCGTCTTCTTCGGTCTCGGGCGTTTCTTCCTCGACCACGGTCGGCGCCGCCACCGTGGCGACAGTGAAGTCACGATCCGTGATGGTTGGCGTGACACCTTCCGGCAATTCGATATGCGAAATATGCACGGATCCACCGATGTCCAAACCTGTCAGGTCGACCGTGATCGATTCCGGAATTGAATCAGCGCGGCAATTCAATTCGATCGTGTGGCGCACCACGTTCAGCACGCCGCCACGCTTAATGCCGGGCGACTCTTCATCGTTGATGAATTGGACCGCGACGTCCACGTTAATGCGGCTGTCGGCGGTCAATCGCAAGAAGTCAACGTGGAGCGGGCTGTCGGTCACCGGATGGACCTGAACGTCGCGCGGCAGCACGCGCATTTTTTCGCCCTCTAAGTCCAACTCATAGAGGCGGCTGAAAAAACCGCCCTTGCCGTATTCGATCGAAAAGGTCTTTGAATCGATCGCGACCGAGACGGTATCGACACCGGTTCCGTAAATCACGCCGGGTACCAACCCGGCCCGCCGTGCGGCGCGTGCCGCGCCTTTGCCCACTGCTTGGCGTGGCTGCGCACTCATGCTGCTTACATCCGCCATGCCATTGTCTCCTTCTTGTCTTCGTCGCCACCCATCGGGCGGCGTCATTGCATTCTCGTGCCCGCCGTCAATCGAACAGGCTTGAAACCGAACTTTCCTCGCTGATCCGGCGCATCGCTTCCGCCATCAATTGCGAAATCGAAAGCACCCGGATATTGCGGGCCACGCGTACCGCCTCCGTCGCCTGGATGGTGTCGGTAATCACCATCTGCTCCAGCGCCGACGCCGTGACGCGCGCCACCGCGCCACCGGACAAGACGCCATGGGTCACGTAGGCCACCACTGACGTTGCCCCGGCTTCCTTCAGCGCCACGGCCGCATTGCAGAGTGTTCCAGCCGAATCGACAATGTCGTCGACCAGAATACAACGACGGTCCTTCACGTCGCCGATGATATGCATCACCTCGGAAACGCCGGCCCGTTCGCGCCTCTTATCAACGATGGCAAGGTCGGCGTCAATCCGCTTGGCGACCGCCCGGGCGCGCACCACGCCGCCGACGTCCGGCGACACCACGACCAGGCCGTCTTCCGGGTAATTCTGCTTGATATCGGCGATCATCACCGGTGACGCAAAGAGGTTGTCCACCGGAATATCGAAAAAGCCCTGAATTTGGCCCGCATGCAGGTCCATGGTCAGCATGCGGTCGGCGCCTGCCGTGGTGATCAGGTTGGCCACCAGCTTGGCGGAAATTGGTGTTCTCGGCCCGGGTTTCCGGTCCTGCCGCGCATAGCCGAAATAGGGGACCACGCCTGTGATTCGACGCGCCGATGCGCGTTTGAGCGCGTCGAGCGTCACCAATAATTCCATCAAATTGTCATTCGCGGGAAACGACGTCGATTGGACCAGGAACATGTCCTCACCACGCACGTTTTCGTGGATCTCCACGAAGACTTCCTGGTCGGAAAAGCGCCGAATACTGGCATTTACCAAAGGCAGGTTACAGAACGCCGCCACTGCTTCGGCCAAGGGCCGATTGCTATTGCCCGCGACAATTTTCATGTAGCCGAAATCTCGTGATCGGGTTGCGCCGGCCGCACTTTCCCGCCCCCGCGGATCCGCCAGCGAAAATGGCGGCGGAATGTACCAAGCGCCCCCCAAACTGTAAACGCCTGCGCCGGGTTTATGGTTGGTCGGAATCGCGCGCCGCGGCCGGCGCCCCAATTTCCGACAAAATCTGGACCACGCCCTCCGCGCCGCCTTGGGCCACAGCCACGGCGACATTGCCCCAAGGGCCATCGAGCGAGCCGCTCGGCACGAAATTTCCCTGGCTGATCGAGCCGAGTTCGGCGCCGTCCACGGTCTCGACGCGCCAACGGACGGTGATTTCGTCGGCCTCGCCGCGTGGCGTCCGGCGTATTTCGCCGATCACGGTGATGCCAAACGCCTGAGGCTGATCGGTCACGATCACGCCGGCGCGCTTCAGCGCGTTTCGGAGCGCCTTGGTCACGGTCTGATTGCCATCGCCCGGCGCGCCGATCACCGGGACGACGTGGACCGGGCGGAGCAGTCCGGGCGTTCCCCGCGCGATCATGCTTGGGTCGTGATCATATACAATGGCCGCGATTCGGGGCGCGGCTTCTGACGCGATCGCATCGACCAGATTGGGATCGGCGCGCAGCCAATCCCTGCGGTGCGCCGTGGTGTATTGGTCGACCAGCCCGACCACGACGCCTTCCGCGTCAATCAACCGCCAAGCAAGCGTCACCGCGCCACTCCGCGTCTCTTCCGCTTCGCAGGTCAGCAAATAGCTGCCGCTGTTCGCCGTCGTGGTGCTCGCGATCACCCCCGCGCGCCGCAGTTTCTCGGCCAAGGTGTCCGATATCGCCTGATCGATGCCTGCTGGCACGTCATCAATGCCGGCGACGAACACCACAAGCTTGTCGGCAATGCCAAACTCCGAGAATCCAATGTCAGATTTGTCATCGGGCTGAAACGGGCGCGGAATCGGCTGGCAAGACGTCACCAACAGGATGCACCCGATCACGACAAAAACGCGGCTAACCGACAACGCAACTCACCATAAGCGCGAGGATCAAGGCGGCCAGGAACCAAAACATATACGGCACGATGCCTACCCGGTCAGTGCCACCGCCGAGATGCACCGGCCGTAGCTCGGTTCGTCGCGATGACAGCTTCGCCGATAGCTAAAAAACGTCTCCTCATCCGCATAAGTGTCGTGGTCTGGTCCGGCGACACCGGCCAAGCCACGCGCCAGCAGACGTCCGACAACATAAGCCGGAAGATCGAATTGCCAGTGGCCATCCCGCGACCCGGCCTCAAAGAAAGACGCAGCTTCGTTATTCTCCTCAAGGAACGGGGTTGGAAATTCCGGCCCGACTTCATACGAGTCTTGGGCAATACACGGACCGACCGACGCGAAGATCGCACCCCGATCCGCGCCGAGGCGAATCATCGCTTCAATCGCTGCATCGGTAATGCCGGTCAGTGCGCCACGCCAGCCAGCGTGGGCGGCGGCAATGACCCGCGCTTTCGGCTCGACGAACACCACCGGCGCGCAATCGGCGGCCAAAACACCGAGTGCTACGCCGCTCATCTTGGTCGCTAGCGCGTCAGCGCGCGGGGCGTCACTCGGTTGCCAGGGCGTTCGTCCGTCCGCCCCGCCGACCACAACGGCGTCCGCCCCGCCGACCACAACGGCGTCCGCGCTGTGGATCTGATGGCAGGTAACGAGTTTGCCAACGCCCAGCGTCTCGGTAACACGGCGCCTGTTTGCAGCGACGGCTTGCATGTCATCGCCCGACCCGTAGCCGCAATTGAGCGACCGGTAGAGCCCGTCCGAGACGCCACCCTGCCGCGTGAAGAACCCATGAGAGATGCCGTCCGCCTCCAGGATCGAGCTTTGAATCGACGGAACGCTCATTGTGAAAATCCAGGTGGTGGCGTCTGGTTCGGTGACACGATCGCAATGGCTTTGAACAATTCGCCCATTTGTCCGACGTCCGTAAGCCGATGCAGGGCGGTGTCAATACTACCCACCTGCGTAGGCGTCGCGCCGCGCCGCAAGATGTCTGCCCGCATTTCGATCCCCAGCGAACGGAGAAACGCGCCCTGTGGCGTTGGCCCAAATACCGATGCGCCGGCTTCGGTCGCGGCGCGCGCGAGAGCCGCAAAATCGACATGAGCGCTTAGATCGACGTCCCCCGGTCTATCTAAGATCGAGCCTTCGTGGTGGTCCACAATGCCCTTCAAGCTGTCGCCGAGCATCCCGCACCGCCCGTAGTCGATAATCAGGGCGGCGCAAGGCGCCGCGACCGCACGCGCGCTTATCAGGCCGGCCAGCGAGATAGACGCCGGTGAAATTTCGGCAATGTCGCCGGGCATGCCCGGCGCGCCGAGCATGTCGATAAACGCGGACGCCCGGGTGCGGCCACTGGAATTGCAAAATACGAAGTCGCCGTTTGATTTCGTTCCAATCAGCCGCTCTCTCCAGCCGTCACGCGTGCCGACATATTGGTGGATCGGCAGCGCGTCGAAGAACTCATTGGCGATGAGCAAGATTGGGCCATCCGGCACGCTGGTCAGATCATCGTGCCAGTGCGGGTCTGCGTCGCCCAGGACCACGCCTTGCACATCGCGCAGGCCACGGCCGGTTTCGACCAGGTGAAGGTCGATTGCTTCGGTCAGACCAGGTACGGCGTGCATCGCGCGTAGCGCATCCGACATCAACGTACCGCGCCCCGGACCCAGTTCGACGATCCGAACCGGGTTTGGGGCACCCAAAGCTTGCCAACGGTCGGCGCACCATAGGCCAATCAATTCACCGAACATTTGGCTTATTTCCGGCGCGGTGACGAAGTCGCCGTCCGCGCCCATGGGCGCGCGACGGCGCGGACTCGCGTAGTAGCCGTGTTCGGGATCACTCAATGCGGTCGCCATATACTCCGCAATCGTGATGGGACCGGTCAGTCGAATGGTACGGCGAATTTTATCGGCAAGAGCGGTCATTCGGCTCTGATGGGTGGTCGGCGCCAGGCGCGGCTGATCAGCAATAGACCAATTATTAGCATCGGCAACGACAGCAATTGGCCCATGGTGATACCGATATCCGGGAGTGCGATGCCGACATCGGGTTCGCGAAAGAACTCGACGAAACTTCGCGCCAGGGCATAGCCGACCAAAAAAACACCGGCCGCCAGTCCGGGCCTGCGCAGGGCATCGGTTCGAAAGGCCAACCACGCCAACACCAGAAACAGCACCAAACCTTCGAGCCCGGCTTCGTACAATTGGCTTGGATGGCGCGGAAAAAGACCGCCGGTTGGGAACACCATGGCCCATGGGGCGTCCGATACCCGGCCAAAGAGCTCGCCATTCACAAAGTTTGCAATACGGCCGAAAAACAGGCCGATCGGTGCTGCCGCAGCGACCGCGTCTCCCACCACGAAAATCGGCAGTTTGTTCCGCCGCGCAAACCAGATGATGGCCAATACGACGCCCAGCAGGCCGCCATGGAATGACATGCCGCCTTGCCAAACCTTAAGGATTTCCAGCGGGTTGAATAGGTAATAGTCGGGCCGATAGAACAAGGTGTAGCCAACCCGCCCACCCAAAATCACGCCCATCGCTGCCCAAAACAATAAGTCGTCAATCTGGGCGCGTGTCAGTGCGATATAGCCGCGTTTCGCGAGTAGGCGAACAAACTGCCAGCCAAGCACCAGCCCGGCAATGTAGGCCAGCGCGTACCACCGAATGGCGATCGGCCCGATCTGGACGGCGACTGGGTCGAATTCAGGGAAAGTCAGCGCTGCAGCGGCAAACACGTTGCTCACCGATACGGATCATCTGTCGCGAGAAAGCGCGTCACATAGTGCGCAATGCCATCTTCAAGCGAAAGGAATGGCGCCGTGTACCCGGCTTCCCGCAACCGCTCGACCTTTGCTTCGGTAAAATACTGATACTGGTTGCGGATGGACTCCGGCGTATCGACAAAGTCGATGTTCGGGTTGCTTCCCGCAGCGGCGTAAATCGCCTTGGCAACGTCCAAGAAACTGCGTGCTTTTCCCGTACCGACATTGAACAAGCCGTTCACGCCGGGATTGTCGAGCAGCCACAACATCACCGCCACGCAATCATCGACGTGGATGAAATCGCGCACTTGTTCGCCATCGGCATAGTCTGGATTGTGCGACCGAAACAAAGTGAGCGGCTGGCCGTCATGCACCAACGGATACTTCTGCGCCACCACGCTTTGCATTGGCCCTTTGTGATACTCGTTCGGCCCATAGACATTGAAGAATTTCAGGCCTGCCCATTGCGGCGGCCGCGTCTCAGCGTTCAGCGACAGCCGCGCGACCCGCTGATCGAACAGGTGCTTGCTCCAGCCATAGGGATTGAGTGGCCGCAGAGAGGACAGGGCTTCTGGCGAACCGTTATCGTCAAATCCCGCCTCGCCGCCGCCATAGGTCGCGGCGGAAGACGCATATATCAGCCGGATGCCGTGGGCCACGCAGAGCCGCCACAAAGTCATCGAGTAGGCAAAATTCTGGCGCAACACCAGGTCGACATCGGTCTCGGTTGTCGAGGAATTGGCGCCGAGATGCACCACCGCGTCAACCGGGCCCCATTCCGCACCACGTTCGGCGCTATTGGCGAGGTACCGAAGCAGTTGGTCGGGCGGCAGAACGTCGGCGACTTCGTGTTTGGCCAAATTGCGCCATTTGTCGCCGTCGCCCAGCAGGTCCGACACAACCACGCCGCCCGGCTCGCGTGCCGCCAGCGCCGCCACAAGATTGGACCCGATGAAGCCGGCGCCGCCGGTGACCACGATCATTTCGTCGATTTATAGGGCGCGCTATGACCTGGGACAAGACGTGCAAGCACAACGCGAAATTATGACGGATTTGCTTAAATTGTTGCTGAAACCGGTGGCAGACACCAATTGTAGATTTGGCGAACCGCGTAGCGGAGTTCATAAGTGCAAAAAGACAGCCACTTGTTTGACGATTTGGCGCGTGTGGCAGGCGGCGCCATGTCGTCTTTCGCAACATTTCGCGAAGAGACCGAAGCTCGGCTAAAGGCTCAGTTTGAGCGGATTTTGGCGAGCATGGATCTTGTGCGCCGCGATGAGTTTGAAGCTGTGCGCGCCATGGCCGTAAAAGCGCGAAAAGAGAATCAGGCGCTGGCGAAACGCCTTGATGCACTTGAAGGCAAAGGGAGCAGCACCCGGGCCACCGCAGCAAAGGCGCCAAGCCGCAGCGCAAAGCCTAAGTCACCGGCCAAAAAAACGGCCACATCCACCAAATCAAAAACAACTGCGAGCCGGCGCAAAACGTCGTCGGCGACCCGCGCCACCAAATCGAGCGGCGCGTCACGCAGGAAATCTTGATCGCCGGACAACTGGTTGCACGCATGTTGGCCATCTGTCACGTTACCGCTTGTTGTGGGTCGCATGGCCCAATGCCACCATATCCGCGCGTTAGATCGTGCGGATTTCCAAAAACGAATGACCGATTCGCCCGTGCGGCGAATGGCTGGAGGGTGACCGAGTGAGCAAGGTCTCTGTCCTGGACGCAGACGCCACGATCAATCCAATCGATTTGGTCGAGGATGTGGCGGGCGCCAATGTTTGGGCGTCCGACCGACAAAGCGCTGACGAGCTGGCGATACAAATCACGGGCCAGTGGTGCGACATGCAAATGTGGTTTGCCTGGCGCCCGGAAAGCCACTCGCTCTTCATAACCTGCGCGCTCGACATGCGGGTGCCCGAAGGCAGCCGCGAAGGAATTTATCCCTTGCTCGCGAAAATCAACGAACGGCTGTGGATTGGCCATTTTGAGCTGTGGTCGGAAGAGGGGTGGCCGACATTCCGGCACACATTGATGTCGACCCAAGAATCACCCATCAGCTTGCGCGTGGTCGAAGATGTGATCGACGCAGCGCGTACCGAATGCGACCGATTTTATCCCGCCTTCCAATTTGTAATTTGGGGCGGACGCGATCCGGATGAGGCAATCGACGCCGCCCTCATAGAACCGGTCGGTCGCGCTTAAACCATGCCAGCGCGGTTTGTGTTGGTGGGCGGCGGCAAGATGGGCGGCGCTCTGCTTGCCGGTTGGCGCGATAAAGGCGGTATTCCAGCGGACGATATTGCGGTGGTCGAACCGATGGCCGAAGCGGCGCGGGAACTGCACGCGCGGCATGGCGTATCCGTGTTCGAGTCGGCGACTGCCTTGGACACAGCGGCCACGCCGACCGTGGTCTTGTTCGCGGTAAAGCCGCAGGTCATTGGCGACGTGGTCGGCGATTACCGCCGGTTTGTCGGGAATGGCGGCGGTGGGCCGGTGTTTCTGTCGATCGCGGCTGGTACGACGATCGGTTTCTTCGAATCAAATCTGGGCGCGGACGCGGCAATCGTTCGCTCCATGCCAAATACACCTGCCGCCGTTGGCCGGGGCATCACGGTGGCGTGCGCGAATGGCCAAGTGGCCGGCGACCAGATCGCCTTGTGCACGGACTTGCTCTCCGCCGTGGGCGAAGTTGCGTGGATTGACGATGAGGCGCTTATGGACGCGGTCACAGGCGTCTCCGGGAGTGGGCCGGCATACGTCTTCTTACTGATCGAAAGCATGGCCGCGGCAGGCGTCGCGGCGGGTTTGGCGCCGGACCTATCGGAGAAACTGGCGCGCGCGACCGTCACCGGCGCGGGCGAACTCGCCTTTCGCTCGTCAGAGGCGGCCGAAATTTTGCGGCGGAACGTGACAAGCCCGGGCGGCACAACCGCCGCAGCGTTGAGCGTATTGATGTCGGCCGATGGATTGGAAGCTTTGATGACCAAAGCCGTGGCGGCCGCCACTGAGCGCAGCAAGGAATTAGCCTCCGGCTAGCGCCTCGCCTTGCGGCTGTATCAGGCCGTCGCCTCGGTATCCACGAAACGCGAGATAACACTGGCCAATTTGGCCATCGCACGCGCCTCTATCTGACGCACGCGTTCCTTCGATATTCCGAGTTCTTTGCCAAGGCCTTCCAAGGTCACCGCCACCTCCGAAAGGTAGCGGCGCGTGATGATCAGACGCTCGCGATCCTTGAGTTCCGCGAGCGCATTGGCGAGCAAGCTCAACCGATGTCGTAGCTCGTCGCGCCGGATCAGGGATTGTTCGGGGTCCGTTGTCGGGTCCGGTAGCGAATCCAACAAGCTGGGTTCGTCGGCATCCTGATGTTCGTCCAACGACCGATCCGGACCACGCAGGCGCTCCGCCATGCGTCGCACGTCGCGCTCGGTCACATTGAGCGCCTTCGCGATGCTGCGCGCCGCGGCCTCGCTTAAACTGTCGCCGGTGTCCGACAGTGCTGCGCGCATGCGCCGCAAATTGAAAAACAAAGATTTCTGCGCGGTCGACGTGCCGATGCGAACCATCGACCAAGACCGAACCACATGATCTTGGATCGCCGACTTGATCCACCACATGGCGTAGGTCGACAATCGCGCGTCGTGGTCCGGGTTAAAGCGCTTCAACGCTTGAATCAGCCCGATGCAGCCTTCATGTACCAGATCGGCTTTTGGTAGACCGGGCGCGCGGTAACGATCCGCGATCTTGATCACGAGCCGTAAATGGCTGGCGATCAGACGAGACACCGCCTCCGGATCGCCGCCGGCGGCGCGACGGGCCAATGCACGTTCTTCGTCGCGCGACAGCATCGGCGCCTGCCGGGCCGCTTGCGCCAAGGTGCGTTCCGCCAACGAGTTTGTTGGTGATTGACTCATCGAAACAAGCATTGCAGGCGCGCTGAGTGAGTCAATATCATTGTGCAGCTTCGCCAATTGGCGAAGAATAGGTGGGAAACATGGTCAAGAAAGCCGAGATTCCAAAGCATATCGTCGATACGGCGCTGAAGCTTGCCGCCGAACGCGGATGGCAGGAACTAAAACTGGTGGACATTGCGTCGGCCGCCGATCTGCCGCTTGCCACGGTGATCGGTACGTACCGCAGCAAATCCGCAATTCTGTCGGCTTATGGCCGATCGATTGACGCCGCGGTCGCCAAGGGCTCGGACCTAGGCGATCTCGATCAACCGGTTCGCGACCGTGTTTTCGATGTGGTGATGCGGCGGTTTGACGCCATGAAAGCCAATCGCGACGGATTGCGGGTCATCGCTCGGGATCTCCGGAGGGACCCTCTGTCCGCCTTGTGTGCTGGCGGTTCGGTGTTGTGTTCCATGGCGACCATGCTCGAGGCGGCGGGTGTTTCGGCGAACGGCACCGCCGGTTTGGTCCGCGCGAAGGGGCTGTCGGCGATTTATCTTTCGGTGCTTCGCGTCTGGCTTGAGGATGACACCGAGGATCTTTCACGCACCATGGCGTCGCTCGACCGCAACCTCGACAAGGCGGAACGCGCCATGACATTCCTTTGCAGACGCCGTGGCGCCACCAAAAAAGCGGCCTGACAGCACAGAAACGCAAGGCCCGACGCGGAACACCGTCGAGAGCCCGCAAGGCGCGCCGCTAGACGCCTGGCTGGTTGCGCTTTCCATGCTGCCGGAATGGAATGAAGACGCAATGGACCGGGCACGGCAGGCATTGGCTGCGGCGGTACCCGGTGCGCAAATCCAACCCGACCTTATTGAACAACAACTGCGTATTATGCGGGCGACTGCTGACGCCCTTCAGTCCGGCGGCGAGGGATGGGTCCCCGAGCAAGCGAACGTCTCGTCGCTGGAAAGCGCGCGATCCATGTTCGACTTGGCGGCGGAAACCCTCCGGACGGTGGGTTTGGCGAATGCGACAGCGGACACCGACACAATTGAACAAGCACTCCGGAATTTTTATGCGAGTTTGTCGGCAATAACGACATCAAAGACTTAATTCGTATGGCAAGTGTCTTTTGCGTCGGAACTAGATAGGTAGCCGCGCGGTCGCACGTAACCCGCCCCACGCAGAGGTGCCGAGCGTCAAATCGCCGCCGTGGTTTCGCACGACGTCACGCGCGATCGTAAGTCCCAAGCCGACGCCACCCGTATCCGGATTGCGGGAACTGTCAATTCGGAAAAATGGCTTGAACACGGATTCACGCTGAGGTTCCGGAATTCCGGGGCCGTCATCCTCAATCGCGATTTCCATAACCTCTTCGTTGCGGCCGACAGCCAAGCGAACATGCTGGCCGTGCCGTACCGCATTGTCAGTGAGGTTGGTCAAGGCCCGCTTGAGCGCGTCGCGGCGGACCGTTAGGTGTAGACCGTTTGTGCTGCCATCGATCATGATTGTCGCGCCATTCCGACGCGCGCCATCGACGACTTCATCCACGAGCGCGTCCATGTCGGTGCTCACCGGCTGCTCGCTACCTTCGCCACGGGCGAAGGCAAGATATCCCTCGACCATGCGTTCCATGTCAGCGACATCCGCCTTTAGTGCGCCGACGAGTTCGGTTTCGGGCGACATGGCGATTTGCAGTTTCATGCGGGTCAATGGCGTTCGCAAATCATGGCTCACGCCCGCAAGCATTTCCGTTCGCTGCGAGATTTGCCGCTGGATGCGTTCACGCATCAGCAGAAAGGCGCGCGCCGCCTGCCGAACCTCGGCCGCCCCTTGCGGTTTGAAGTCGATCACTTGAATGCCTTTGCCAAAACTTTCGGCGGCGTGGGCGAGGCGGCGCATCGGACCCACTTGGCGGCGCAGGAAATAGATCGCGATGGCCAGGAGCACCAACGACGTGCCGACCATCCAGAGGATGAAGATATAGGTGGTCGAACTGAACAGGCGCTTGCGCGGCACCGTGACGTCAAGCACGCCATCGGCAAGCTGGATTGCCAAGAAAACACTTTCCGAGTCGGAGTGGCTATCGAACTGGAAAGGATATTGGATCTGCTCCGGCAGAACGCGTGCCAATGTCCAGTCCACCGGCCCAAACAAATCGTGCGGCGGCTCGGCCGGCAGCAAGGCGCCGTCGCTAAATTCAACGTCAATCGCCAAGCGCGTTCGGGCTTGACGCAGCATCCAGTTGCGATCAACCACGCTTTCAGAATGTTCGATGGCGTCGATCACCAATGCGACGTCGCCAGCAAGACCGAGGGCGAGCCGGCGGCCGACATCTTGCCAATGTCGCGTATAGAAAATGTACGCTGAAACGGCTTGCAGCAGGACCAACGGGATCATGACGATTAGGAGCGAACGGCCGAACAAGCCGCGCGGCAGGAAGTCACGTAATGGCCTCATGCTCCGCCCATCCATTGCATGGCTAATCGATGCTTATCCTGCACGCAACGCATACCCTTCGCCCCTAACCGTGACCAAATAACGCGGATTGCGGGGATCGGGTTCGACCTTGCGTCGTAGCCGATTGATCTGGACGTCCACGGAACGCTCGGCGACGCGGGAAATCACGCCAAGCCGCTCGCGCGACACGGCGGCGCCGACGGTGGCGGTCAAAGCCCGCAGCAACCCGGCTTCCGCGGCGGTCAAGGGAATCGGATCACCATTCTGACGCAACTCGCCCGAGCCCGGGTCGAACAGAAACGGCCCGAAGCTGATCGGATCAGCGATTGCCGGGCTGGTTCGCCGCAGCACGGCGTTCAAGCGCAAGACCAGTTCCCGTGGTTCAAAAGGCTTGACCAGATAATCGTCGGCACCGCTCTCAAGACCGGCAATCCGATCTTCCACGGCGTCCATCGCGGTCAGCATCAATATGGGAATGTCATCGGTCCGTCGAAGTTGCTCGGCAAAATCGAGGCCGCTTTCGCCGGGCATCATCAGATCCAAAACGATCACATCGAAACGCAGCCCGGATAGCTTCGCGCGCGCAGCCGACGCATTGGATGCGGTCGCCACCAAGAATCCGTTGTCGGCGAGATACCGCCGCAGCAACTCGCGCAGCCGCGCATCGTCGTCGACCACCAGCACATGCGGGTCTTGCCCGGCCAAGTCGGAGGTTTGGGGCTGATCAGCCATGGCAACCATTATAAACCCTGGCAATCGCTTCCGGCACGCGCGATCGGTGCCGTGCGCCTATTGGCTGTCGTCGATTTGCCGTTCGACCAGACGTCGATCTCCATCGGTCATAAGGTTCAGCATGACCCGCGCGAAGCCATCCACCGCGTCGGCTCCCGCAGCCCGATAGGCGCGCGCCACCCGTGCCCGCGACGCGCCGGAAAGTTGACGTTCCAAATCTTTTCCCTTGTCCGTCAGGCTCAACAAGCGTTGCCGGCGGTCAACTGGCCCTTTGGTTTGCGCGACGTAACCGGTTCTGACAAGTTCACCGAGGACGCGGCTCAGACTTTGCTTAGTGATCTTTAAGATTTCGAGCAGCCTGGCGACCGGCATGTCCGGATGTCGCGCGACGAAATAGAGCAAACGATGATGGGCGCGGCCAAATCCAAGCGGCGCCAGAATCCGGTCCGGTTCCGCAACAAAATCGCGGTAAGCGAAAAACAAAAGCTCCATCCCCTTGTTGAGCTCGTGTTCGCTCATACTCGGGCGGCCCGACTGTGATTTTATGTCAGTCACGTTGACATATATGAACGCCGGTGTTAGGCAACGCAACCCTTCTCTAGTATGCTTAGGCGCTTTGTGTGGGAGGACCGGGGGATTCGGTCATGCTCAATTTCGACGACCACGATGGAACGATTTGGTACGACGGCGCGCTGGTGCCTTGGCGTGACGCGAACCTGCATGTACTGAGTCACGGCCTCCACTACGCGAGCTGTGTTTTCGAAGGCCAGCGCGTTTATGACGGCACGGTCTTCAAGCTTCAGGCGCATACGGAGCGGCTGTTTGATTCGGCGCGCCAGCTTGGTTTTGAGATTCCCTATTCGATCGAAGAGATCAACGCCGCGAACTATGCGGTGTGCCATTCGAACAACATATCGGATGGCTATGTGCGCCCCGTGGCCTGGCGCGGCAGCGAGATGATGGGTGTTTCGGCGCAGCAAAATACGATCCACGTGGCGATCGCGGCGTGGGAATGGCCATCCTATTTTTCGCCGGAGGCTCGGCTGAAGGGCATCAAGCTGAAGTGGTCGAAATGGAAGCGGCCGGATCCGGCGACCATCCCCGCCAAGGCGAAGGCAGCCGGCCTCTACATGATCTGCACGCTGAGTAAGCATGATGCCGAGGCGGAGGGCTTCGACGACGCCTTGATGCTGGATTGGCGCGGTCGATTGGCCGAAGCCACCGGCGCGAATATCTTTTTGGTCATTGATGGCGCGCTTCATACGCCGACGCCCGATTGTTTTCTCGACGGCATCACCCGCCAATGCGTGATCGCGCTCGCAAAACAGCGCGGCATCGAAGTGATTGAGCGGGTCATCATGCCAGAAGAGCTCGAGAAGGCGGACGAAGTGTTTTTGACCGGCACGGCGGCCGAGGTCACGCCGGTCGGCCAGATTGGCGACCTGCATTTTCAGCCGGGCCAGGTTTGCCGCTGGATGATCGACGACTTTACCGCTCTGACGCGCGCCGAGCCCGAAGCCGCGCAGGCGGGTGCCGCCGAGTAAGAATGTGGCTGGGCCCATGCCCAGTTTTCCCGATCCGGTGAACTATTTGGGAGGAACGCATGTCGAGCGAGACTCTGCACGCCCCGCGCGAACGTCTGAGCGAGCACACCTTGGCGATGCACCAAGCGATTACCTCTTTGATGGAGGAACTGGAGGCCGTCGATTGGTACCGTCAGCGCGCGGACGATTGCGATGACGATGCGCTTAAAGAGATTTTGCTCCACAACATGCGTGAGGAAATGGAGCACGCGGCCATGGTTCTCGAATGGATCCGGCGCAACGACGCCGACTTCGAAAAAGAACTCAAAGAAAATCTTTTCTCAGAAGGCCCGATCGCCGGACACCACGGCTAAAGGATCGGCGCCGCTTATTCGGCCGCGTCGCGGCGTTGTTCGATCCAGCGTTCCGCCGCGGTGGTGTCACTGTCGCGGGCATCGACCCACTTGCCCCCATCAGGCGTTTCTTCAAGTTTCCAGAAGGGCGCGCTGGTCTTCAGCCAATCAATTAAGAACTGACAGCTTTCCAGCGCGGCGGCGCGATGCGGCGATGCCGTGGCGACAAATACGATTTGGTCGCCGGGCTCCAGACGACCATAGCGGTGGATAATCAGGCTGGCCTCCAAAGGCCAACGCGCGTTCGCCTCGGCCTCTATCTCAGCAAGCTTCTTTTCGGTCATGCCCGGGTAGTGCTCCAGGGTCATCGCGCCGATCTTTTCGTCACCGGCCATGTCACGTACCAGGCCGATAAAAGTCGCGATCCCGCCGACCGCGTGGTTGCCGGCCGTCAGAGCCTCGAATTCGGCAGCGATATCGAAATCTTCGCGCTGCACCTTGATCATCGTCTCAGCCTCCGGTCACCGGTGGAAAAATCGCGATCTCCCGTGCGCCCGCAATCGAATGGTCGAGTTGGACATATTCCTGATCGATCGCCACACGCACCAAGGAAAGATCGGCAAGCGCCTCAGCATGGCCAGCGGAACGGCCCTTCAGCCAGGCCAACAGCTCCGCGACCGTGCTAACGTCGGCCGGCGGCTCAATCTCCTCCTCCGAAACGCCGGCCTTTTGGCGCAGCCAGGCAAAATACAGCACGTTCATCCAGGTCACTTACGCTCAGCGAACTTCATTAAATGGCAGAAATGGCACCAAGGTTCCTGCCTCAACATACGTCATTTCCTCGGCCAATTCGACCAGGCCGTCGGCCTCGACGACTGTCGAGAGCATGCCGGCACCCTGTCGTCCGGCCTTAACCGCGATAGGCATGCCGTCCTCGCCATTTTCAAGCCGGCAGCGGAGAAATTCGCGGCGTCCCGGCTTCTTGGCCTGTGCGAAGCCCGCGCGCACCTGGAAATGTTTTCGTGGCGCCACATGCGCGCCGGCGAGCCTCAGAATGAGTGGGCGGGCGAAGAGCAGAAACGTCACCATCACGGCGGCCGGATTTCCCGGAAGCCCGACAATTGGCACCGTGCGGCCGTCGGTCTGGATTTGACCCAGCGCCACCGGCCGGCCGGGCTTGATGGCGAGGCGCCAAAGCGTGAGCGATCCGAGCGCTTCCACCGCCGGTTTAACATGGTCCTCTTCACCGACCGAAACGCCGCCCGACGTAATCAGCAAGTCATTGTGTGACGCGGCGCGGACGAGTGCGTCTTTGAGCGCAGCCGGATCATCCTTGAGGATCCCAAGGTCGGTTACCTGACACGGTAGGCCTGCCAAGAGCGCGGCCAGCGCATGCCGGTTGGCGTCGAAGATCGCGCCAGGCTCCAATTCCTCACCCGGGTCGCGGACTTCATCGCCGGTCGAAAAAAGGGCGACGCGCAACGGTGCATGCACAGACACTTCGTTCGCGCCGAGTGACGCGAGCAGACCGATGTCTTCGGCCCGCAATTGGTGTCCGGGTTCGAACGCCGTCGCGCCGCGCTTGATGTCTTCGCCGGCGAACCTGCGATTTGCGCCGCGCTTGATTCCAGGCGGCAGTTCGACGGCATCGTCGTCTCGCGCGCAATCCTCCTGCATGAAAACCGTATCCGGTCCTGGCCCGCTCTCGCCATGTGGCATGGGCGCACCGGTAAATATGCGCACCGCCTCGCCGCGCTTGGCGGCATGGTCAAGCGGATGGCCTGCCGCCGCGCGTGCGCCCACTGGCAAACGTGTGGGCGCGTCTTTGTTCAGGTCGTCGAAATAGACCGCGTAACCATCGACCGCTGAATTGTCATGCGGCGGAACGTCATGCATCGCGAGAACGGCCGACGAAGTGATTTTGCCATGGGCCTCGGCAAGCGGTACGGACATTGCGTCGGTCACGGCAATCAAGCGCTCGTCCAAGAGCGCAAGCGCCTCGGCCAAAGGCATCAGTGCGCCATCATTAGCAAAGCAATCGTCACGAAGCTGGGTCACATGCGCGACCTTGGTACGCTACAAGCCAAAGTGATCGACAATAAAATCCGCAATGCCCTGCGCATCCGCGAGGTCGAGCACAGGCCGTCCGGCATCGGGTAACGGCTTATCACTGGCAACCGCGATCACCTGATCGTCCGATGGATAGAGTGCTGGTCGCTCATTCTCCGCGCGGCGCACTTCGATTTTTTCGTGGCCTTCACGCTTAAATCCTTCGACCAAGACAAGATCAACAGGACTCATGTGGCGCAGCAGTCCCTCGAGGTTCGGCTCCGCCGCATCGCGCAATTCGTGCATGAGAGCCCAGCGCCTCCCCGAAGAAACCAAGACCTCCGTCGCGCCGGCGGCGCGGTGCTCATAGGAGTCCTTCCCAGGCGTGTCGACGTCGAAATCGTGATGCGCATGCTTGATCGTTGAGACCACCAAACCGCGCGCTGTTAGGTCGGGAAGCAACCGTGTTACGAGCGTTGTTTTGCCGGACCCGCTCCACCCCGTGATGCCCAATACGTTCATTTGCGGCCCGCCGCCGCGGCGCGATTGGACAACATGTGGCTCACGCCGACACGAACATAGTCGTAGCCCGTAAAGGCGGTAAGGCCCGCGGCAATCCACAAGAAGATCGCGCCGATCTCCATCGGCGAAATCTGGATGTCGGATGTGAGCGGTTGATCCAAGCCAGCCAAGAGCAGGCAAAGGGCCAACATTTGCGTCGCCGTTTTCCATTTCGCGAGTTGCGTGACCGGCAACCCGACCTTCAGTTCGGCAAGAAACTCGCGCAAGCCGGACACCAGTATTTCGCGACACAGGATGATTAGCGCGGGGACCACGGGGGCACGATCTGCCCAGACCAGCATGACGATCGCCGCGGCCACCAGAAGCTTGTCCGCAACCGGGTCCAGGAACCGACCAAGTGAGGAGGTCTGACCCAGACGCCGTGCGAGCCAGCCGTCGAAATAGTCGGTCGCGCTAGCGATAACGAAAAGCCCAAACGCCGTCCAATTATTGAGCGGCGTCGGCAGAAAAAAGGCGGCCACGAGCAGCGGAATCACTAGGATCCGCGAAAGGGTCAAGAAATTTGGCAAACCGATCAACATGTTGCGACGCTGCTCTCAGATTCGCCGAAGCGCGGGAGTCGTAACACCTTTTGTCGCCGAGACCAAAGCCGGGGAGCGGTCCGGTGTGCCGGGCGGGCTCACCGGCCGCCGTGGAAGTGATCGTAGATCGCTTGTGCGACGCGGTCATTAATGCCTTCGACCGTGGTTAGATCGGCAAGGCCTGCATCGGCGACGCCGCGCGTCGAGCCAAAACGGTGGAGCAATGCACGTTTCCTGCGCGCACCGACCCCGGCGATTTGATCAAGTTCGGATTGCCCGATGGCCTTCGAGCGCCGCGCCCGATGGCTGCCAATGGCAAACCGGTGCGCCTCATCGCGCAACCGTTGGAGAAAGTAGCTGACCGCGCTATTCGGCGGCACGAGGAACGGCGCGCGGTCCGGCAAGTAAATGCGTTCCCGGCCGGCATTCCTGTCCGGTCCCTTGGCGATCGCGGCGACGGTCACGCCGTCCGGTCCGACCACAACGCCGAGATCGGCTAGGGCTTCCAGGGCGCTCGACAATTGACCCGCGCCACCGTCGATGAGCACCAGGTCGGGCCAGGCTTCATCATCGTTTGTGTCCGCTTCACGCTGAAGGCGGCTAAAGCGCCGGGTCAGAACTTCGCGCATCATGGCGTAGTCATCGCCGGGTGCCGGATCACCGTTCGAGCGTGTCGGGTCTTCAGGCGGTGCCACGGATTTAATGTTGAATTTGCGATACGCGTTCTTGAGCAGCCCCTCGGCACCGGCCACGATCATCGCGCCGACCGGTTTGGTGCCGCTGATATGACTATTGTCGTAGACCTCGATGCGGCGCGGCGGCGCGTCCAACCCAAACATCTCGGCGACGCCTTCGAGCAGACGCCGCTGTGACGCGCTTTCCGCCATGCGCCGTCCCAACGCCTCGCGCGCGTTGACCGACGCGTGTTCCACCAGGCGTCGCTTGTCACCGCGCCGCGGCACGAGCACACGCACCTTTCGTTCGGCCTTGATGCTGAGCGCCTCCTCGATCAGCGCCGTGCCCTCAATAGTATGGCTGAGCAAGACCTGACGCGGCGCCGCGCGACCGTCATAAAATTGTACGACGAATGCGCCGAGGACCGACTCCAGGTCATCGTCGCGGCTGTGGCTCGGGAAGTGCGCGCGGTTGCCGTAGTTGCGCCCGCCGCGGAAAAAGAAGACTTGGATACAGGTTTGTCCGCCGTCCTGCGAGGCGGCGATGACATCCGCCTCGCCGACCGAATCGACATTGATTCCCTGGTGCGCCTGGATGTGGGCAAGCGCGCGAATGCGGTCACGCAGGATGGCGGCGGCTTCAAATTCCAAAGCGCCGCTGGCCTGTTCCATGCGTTCGGAGAGCAACTTTTGTACTTGCTGACTTTTGCCGGCCAGAAAGTCGCGCGTCTGATCGACAATTTCGCCATACGCTGTTTCGTCGATCAGACCGACGCACGGTGCCGTGCACCGCTTGATCTGATACTGCAAACAAGGTCGCGTGCGGGCCGCGAAAACGCTGTCGGAACAGGTTCGCAACGGAAAGGCCCGCTGCAATGCATTGAGTGTCCGGTTGACGGCACCGGCTGAAGCGAACGGCCCGAAATAGCGGCCGGGCTTGTTTCGCGCGCCGCGGTGTTTCAGCAGCTGCGGCCAATCGCTGTCGCCGGTGAGCAAAATGTAGGGGTGCGACTTGTCGTCGCGGAGCACGATGTTGTAGCGAGGTTTCAGCTGCTTGATCAGATTCGCTTCAAGCAGCAGCGCCTCCGCCTCGGTATGGGTCGAAGTGACATCGATCGACACGATCTCTGAAATCATGCGTTCGATGCGGACGGTCTGCCGGCGCGGATTGGCGTAACTCGCAACCCGTTTGCGAAGGCTCCGGGCCTTGCCGACATACAGCGTGTCGCCGCGCGCATTGAGCATGCGGTACACCCCTGGTCCTGTTGGCAGCGTCGGCAGGATTTTGCGAACCACTTCCGGGCCGGTTAGCCGCGTGCCATCGGTTTGCTTCGAGGCGGCAAGATCGGAAGGGTCGGTGGTCATGGCGTCAATATCGTGGCCGTTCTGAGCGCGGTCAATGCGCCTCGGCATCGTGGATCTCCGGGGTGTCAAAAGCTATCCACGATTCCTGTGGAAAACCCGGTGAATAACCCGGTCGGCGGGCCTTGGAACGCGCGGTCACACTTTTGTTGCTTCAATTTGCCTAAAAATGAGGCGAAATCCATATCTAGTTGTTTTTACTATTTTTTTCTAAATACGGTGCTGCGTGAATGCGACATCACTGTGATTGGAATGTGACAATCGTCGCGCCAGACAGGGCGTTTGACCCGCTGTGAACAAATTTTTCGTTGAAGGGTCCGCGCTAAGTCCCGGAAGACAAAGCTATTCGACCCATTGGCGTTCGATTTCGACCCCGACGCTTTCAGCTTCGGCCAGTATGTCGAGCTTTTCGACCCGGACCCGGACCCAGTCGACACGGCGGTCTTCGAGGCAGAGATCCGCGATGCGTTCCGCCAGGGTTTCCACCAAATGAATATGGCCTTGGTCCACCAGCGTCCGTATGCCGGCAACCACGTCCGCATAACTAACAACTTGGGCAATTCGATCGTCGTGTGGTGCGTCAGGCGACGCGATATTTAGGTCGACGTTTATGCGAACGTTTTGCCGTTTGCCTTTTTCATGCGCGTACACCCCAATTGCGCACGGCACGATGAGATCACGCACAAATAGGGCGCGTCGAACAGTCGTGGGCGTCGAGGCGCTTAAGGGTTGAAGTGTGCCGCGCTGTCTCATCGGATCGACTCTGTTGCTTCGGACGACATTACTCTTGCGGTTGCATCGGTTCGTTCAGGTGCTGCCAGCCCAGATGCTGGCCGCTGTCGAGCGCGATCATCTGACCGGTCAATGACGGCGCGTCCAGTATAAAGCGCACCGCAGCGCAGATTTCCGTCACCGAAACGCTGCGCGCAAGCGGCGTCCGCGCGACTTGGGCGTCAAACTGTTCCTCGCTTTGCCGTGCGCTCGGCAGTGTCGGGCCGGGACCGATCCCATTCACGCGTATACGGGGCGCCAGTGCCAGCGCCAGCGTTTGGGTCAATGTC
>JANQOH010000301.1 GCA_028289725.1 Alphaproteobacteria bacterium | reverse complement strand
ACGCCCTCGACCTCTTGGCCCACAGCACCGCCAACTTCAAGGGCAGCGGCCTGAGCGGAACGCTTCGCCTCAGCGTGGCGCCATCCTTCGCATCGCGCTGGCTTCTGAAACGCCTCGACGGTTTTCGAAAGCGATTTCCCTCGATCTCGCTCGAACCGTATGTCGGTTCGAACGTGCTGGACTTCCGCCGCTCTCGGATGGATCTCGCCATTCGGCACGGATCCGGCGATTGGCGGGGACTTTCCGTCGAAAAACTATTTGACGAGAAGCTCTGGCTCGTCGGTTCCCCGCGCGTCGCCAACGCATTGAAGAGTAGAGGCCGTGCGATCGACCTATCCAAGACGCAATTGCTCACCGCGCATCAGCGCCGGAGCGAATGGGACATGTGGCTCAAGGAAACGCAGGGCGGCGGCAGCGTCGGCAACAGGTTCATTTCCTACTCAACGCAAGCACTCGCGCTCGACGGCGCTATTTCCGGTCTCGGCGTGGCGCTAGCCGACTACCGCCTTGTTGAGGATGACATTCACGGGGGACGGCTGACCCAGATCACCGATCATGTCCTCGACATCGACCGAGGATTTTATCTTGTCTGGCCGAAAAGCCCGGTCGTCGACGCAAAGGCCCGCGCCTTCCGGGATTGGTTAGTCGACGAACTACCGTAATTTATTGCCTGCGCGGGCCGACTAAGGTTTGTCGTAGAGCCGTTTCTTAGCCTGCGCCAGGAACGCTTTCGGATTTTTGATCGGATCGATGTCGCGCGCGATATCGCTCAGCTCGGATCGCGCGAAATCAAGGTTGGCCTTGGTCTCGCGGGCGGCCGATTTGACGCGCGGGCGCACCTGCGACTGATAGACATCCGCCGCTTTGGCCTGCACTTGCGGGTCGGCCGCCACCTTGCGCGCCGCCATCGCCAATAATCGCCGTACCAACACGCTCATCGGTCCCTCAAGTCCGCTCGCCCGGGATTATAGCAGATCGTCCGCCATTTTGCCCGTTACCCCGTCTCCATGGGCATTTCGGGGTCGTTCGCCCACTCGGACATGGAGGCGTCGTAGACCGTCACATTGTCCTTGCCGAGCATGGTGAGGACGAAGGCATCGCTGGTCGCCGCGATGCCGCCGCCGCAATAGAGCACGACCTTCTCTTGGTCGAGAATGCCGGAATCCTTGAACAGGCCTTCGAGTTCGGGCCACGGCCGGTACGCTTTTGTCTCGGGGTCGAGCAAGGCCCCCGCCGGCACGTTGATGCTGCCCGCGATCCGCCCCGGGCGGCCATAATTCACGCCCTCGCTGCCATCGTGGAGCGACGGCCGAAGCGCGTTGACCACGCAGGCCGCGCCGTCGTCGATCGCGCTGCGCGTCTCGTCCTTATCGCAAAACAAGCCGGCGCGCGGGCGCGGCGTTAAGGCGTCGCTCGAATACTCAAGCGGCTCGGTCGAGATTTCCCGGCCCTCCACCTGCCATTTGTCGAAGCCGCCGTTCAGCACCGACGCATTGTCGAAACCGATCGAGCGCAGCATCCACCACACCCGCGTCGCCCACTGAATGGTTTGGCGCGAGTAGAGGATCACGTGGCTGTCGTCGCTGACGCCGCGACCGGCCATGGAGGCGGCGAACCGCTCGGGCGCGGGCATCATAAAGTTGAACTTGGAATTGGTGTCCGAGACTTCCGTGAGTTCGAGAAACGCCGAGTTCGGAATGTGACCAGCATTGTAGTCGGCGCGCGCACTTTCGACGCGGTAAATCTTCGGCGGGTCGGGCTTGAGCCAAACGGTGCAATCGAAAATTCGCAAGTTCGGATCGTCCAAATGCTCGGCCAGCCAGTCAGTCTCCACCAATGATTTCGCGCGCAGTTCGTTCAATGACGCCATCACCGTCTTCCCTTCTTCCAATGCCGACAATCTAAATCGTTTCGACCAATTTGCGCATGCCCTCGCCGATATCCTTCAGCGCGGCCTGATAGATGAACCGGTCCCAGCCGATGCAGAAATGCCGGACGCCGAGATCGATGTAACGCTTCGCTTGCTCGACCTGACCGATTTCCCAACGCGGCGCGATGCCGTGCTCCAGGCATTTCTTGATCACCAATTCTTCGTGCGGCCGGATGTCTTCGGTATACATCAGCCCCGGCTCGCCGCGCGAAAACCCGAAGTCCGCCGGCCCCCATTGGGTCATGTCGACGCCGCGCGCCTTCGCCCGCACCAACACATCGTCGAGGTTCTCCACCGCGACGTTCTTCTCGATCATGATCAGAAACATGATCGATTTGAGGTCGGCCATATAGTGCTCGGGGCTGTAGCTGGTGAGCGCCGGCCGCCGCAGCTTGAGCCCCATCATGCCGCCGTCATTGGGCGTGTCAGGCCGCAGCGACGCATGGCAAAGATCGACATCGTCCGGCGTGCGGATATCGGTATAGAGCACCGCCTTGAAGCCCGCGCCGATCGCCGCTTGCGCCCAAAAGCCCTGCGCTTCCTGATCGAGCTTGATCATCAGCGGAAGGCCGCCGCACTGCGCCGCCCGCGCCATGTGATAGAGGCCGTGCATGTCGAACGCCGAATATTCAGCGCAATATTCGCCATAGTCGAACAGCCCGGTATCGCCGATCACCTCCGGCGTGTCCGGATCGTTAGACAGAAAATGCGTGCCGATCGTCGGCTTCCCGGCATCAAATTTCTCGCGCAACGTGTTCGCCATAATCATGCAGCTTGGGCCTTGTCGTATCCAGACTGGGAATATCGCAGGAACTCATAGTGGGTTTTGGCGCGCGTTGCACGCGCTTCACGCCACTATGCGTCGGAAGTCGGTGATCCGCGTTGTGCTAGACGGATCTCCATAAGATCACCGACCAACTAGTATTCGGCGACTATACACTCGGCTCGGTCATCGTTTAACGTGCACCCTACAATGAATACAACCGTAGATCGTCGCGCAGTATTTGTATCTCTCTTGATCACTGCGCTCGTCACCTTCGCCATCATCAAAACTGGGCATCAGAAAGTCGGCTGTGAGTTCAAGCAAGGAGGCGCTGGCTACACGACCGTCGAACAAGGCGGAACACTGTGGACTTACACCGTCGGCGCGTCCGGTCCAATTTGGAGCACCGGGTCGTATGGGTATCACGCGACCGGGGCGCTTGTATGTGACGGATGCAAAGATGCGCCCGGCGCATTCGGGCTTTACCATCTAATTCCGCTGAGGACATCACCAGAAAATGAAGAGTTTGGTCACCCAAGGAACTCCAAGGAGCGTGTTGCCCAAGCAAGTGAAATTTTCGGTTACCCTTGGAGTATCTTCGAGGGCAATGATCTCTCCGCTTACGAGGTTACGGACGAAATTCAAGTTGGCCCGCTTATGGGTTACGCCGTTGTTTTCCGCCTGGCTCCTGACGCAATACATGAAGAACTATCGAAAAATGCAGCCTCCGACCTGATCGAAAGAGGCGCGCTAATTGCATTGTCTCTTTGGGATGATTGCATTCTTTTTGACGCGACAGTACTGACGCTTGTCCCAGAACATAGCGACGCTCAGATGTCTATAGATACACTGCTAACAGAGTTAGAAATCGCAAAAATGAAGCCTAACGAAAAAACCTTCAGTCCCCGCCTTCACAAATAGGCAAAAACGACATCGTTCTTTGCATTGGCATCGAACAGTCTGTCTAGGAACTGAGTAACAGAAACCGCTAATGCAATGTATTCGCCACAATCACGCGGCTTTGGCTTTCGCTTCCGAGATAAAATCGATCAGTAGTTCACTTACTTTCTCATGCTGTTCTTGTTGGACCCAGTGGCCGGCGCCGTCGATCAGATCGCAGGCGATCATGTTGGTGCACGAGGTGCCTTGCATGCGCTCGAAATCGCCAGGCTTTTGATAGGTGCCCCAGTCGCTCGTGCCGGCAATGAACATCGAGGGCACGTCGATCGTGCGGCCGGAGAAGAGCTGCATCTCTGCCAGAAACGTACCGCCGGTCATCACGCGGTAGAACTGCAGGCCGCCCTTGAAGCTGATCCGGCCATATTCGCCGCTATAGACCGCGAGGTCCTCGTCCGGCAGCCATTGGCACGCCGCGATTTCCGCCGCCCTCGGCATTTCGTGCGCCACGGTTTCAGGCATGGTCTCGGCAAGGTCCATCACGTAATAGGTCGGTAGCTTGGCAAGTTCCTCCGCCGTCCAACCCTTCAGCGGGTAGGGTTTGTTGTCCGTCCAATCCGCGCTCTTGTGGTGGTAATAGGCGCGCAGGAAATCGTGCACGCCCTCAGGGCAGTTCATCATGTCGTCATTGGCGGGGCGCGTCGCGTAATACCATTGGTAATGCTTGCGCGGCCGGTCGAGCGCCGCCATGGCGTCGTGCACGTCGGCGCCGCGCCCGCTGCTCTGCTGCCCCGGCATGGGCAGCGCCGGCGGACCGCCGAACGGCGCGCTCATCAACACACAGGAGCGGAAAATGTCCGGCCGCACGAGCGAACACCAGGCGGTGACCGGCGAGCCGTAATCGTGGCCGATCAAGGCGCGCACTTCGACATATCCAAGGGCTGCGACCAGGCCGACAATATCGCGCACCAGATTGAGCGGACCGAACGGCGCGAGATCGGCGTCATATTCGGCATTCCAACCGGTGGTGCGGCCATAGCCGCGCTGGTCCGGCGCGACGACGTGGTAACCCTGCGCCGCCAGCGGCAGCATCACCTTGCGCCAACTATAGGCAAGCTCAGGGAAGCCGTGCAGCAGCATGACCAGCGGCCGGCCCGGTTCGTCGTACCCCGCCTCCAGGATATGCATCGATAGGCCGTTCGAATTGTCGACGAAACGCGAGCGGATGCCCGCCGGGATCGTGCCCTCGCCATAGGCCAGGAAATCTGCCATGCCGGTCCTCCCCGCGCCTATTCGCTGGTCCAATTGGGCGCGCGCTTCTCCGCGAACGCTTTCGGCCCCTCGACAAAATCGGCGCTGTCGTAGAGCTTCTGCACCGCCGGATACACGGTCGAAATCGCCTCTTCCAGATTGGACTTGTCCAAGCCCTGATAGACCGCCTGTTTCGACGCGCGCACCGACATGGGCGAGCATTCCAAAATCAACGCCGCCCAGCGCCGCGCTTCGCCCATCAGATCGGATTGGCTCACCACCTCGTTGACGAAGCCAAGCTCCTTGCCTTCCGCCGCGGAAACGCGCCGGCCGGTCAATATCATCCCCAGCGCCCGCTTCGGACCGATCAGCCGCGGCAACCTGTGCAGCCCGCCGGCCAGAGCGGCCAAGCCGACCCGCGGTTCGGGCAGTGCAAACACAGCGCTGTCGGCGGCTAGGATCAGGTCGCAGGCGAGCGCGATCTCGAACCCGCCGCCCATGGCGAAGCCGTTGACCGCCGCGATCACCGGCTTGTCGAGATCGAAGCGTTGGGTCAGCCCGGCAAAGCCCGAGTCCGGCCGTTCGCGCGGCCCGCCGGCCGCCTGATATTTCAAATCGTTGCCGGCGGAAAACGCCTTGTCGCCCGCGCCTGTGACGATCGCGATCCACTGGTCGGGATCATCACGGAAAGCGTTGAAAACTTCGTCGAACTCGAAATGCGCCGGCGGATGAAGTGCGTT
>JANQOH010000272.1 GCA_028289725.1 Alphaproteobacteria bacterium | reverse complement strand
GGCGAAAATCGACGACGGCTTCCGCCGCCAAAGCGCCGTTCTTGGTCGCGCCGAACGATAGTATGTCCACACCGGCACGCCAGGTGATGTCTGCGGGCTGGCAGTCGAGCGTGCACAAGGCATTGGCGAAGCGCGCGCCGTCCATATGTAGCGCCAGACCATGGCGTCGCGCGAGTTCGCCGAACGCTTCCACTTCGTCGCGGGTGTAGACGGTGCCGGCCTCCGTCGCTTGGGTAAGACTGAGGGCGACGGGCGCGGGTTCGTGTTCGCCGTGCGCGCCCATTCCCGCAATCATGGCGTCGAGCCGCGCAAGGTCGATCTTGCCGTGGGCGCCGGCTGCGGGCATGAGCTTCGCGCCGCCAGTGTAGAACTCCGGCGCGCCGCACTCGTCGGTATGGATGTGCGAGTGCTCGTGGCAAAACACTGCGCCGTAAGCGGGCGCGAGCTCAGCAAGGGACAGCGCGTTGGCCGCCGTGCCCGTCGCGACCGGATAGACGGAGACTGTGGTTTCGAACAGCTCGGAGAACTGCGTCTGAAGACGGGCCGTGATCGCATCCGCGCCATAGGAGTGTGCGGACCCATGGTTGGCGCGCGCCAGCGCGTCCATGATTTCTGCGGCGACAGGCGCCTCGTTATCGCTGCGGAAGTTCATGTGAGCTCCGATACGCTACTCGAGTCCCGGATAGGTCATCGGCGCGCGCGTCGGCGCATCACGCCAATCATCCGTGTAAAGCGGCATCGGTTCAAATTGCGTGCCGGCTTCGTTGATTCGGTGTGCCGTGGTGAGCACGGCTTGGTGTGCGACGACCGATGTGATGATCCAGACCAATCTGGGCTCCCAAGCCCGCGCGAGATCGGTCTCGGACGGCTGGGCGCGCATGTCGGGATGGGAATGATAAACGCCGACCACATCGTCCGGCCCGCCTCTCAATCGTTTGTGGAGGTTCAGTCGAAGCGCCGGGTCCACTTCGAAAGCGCGCCGGGGATCGGACGCCAAATTGTCACTTGGATGAGCCGTCGCAATGCGGACCCGCGAAGACTCGTCGTCGTGTCCGACCAAAAGGCCGCACGATTCATTCGGGTACGCCGCCTCGGCGGCGTCGACGATCTGCTTCAAGCACTCAGGCGCGACAAGAATCACGGGCGCGTTCTTTCGAATTCGACAGTGCTGATAAGCGTTCCGGTCGAAATGTCGATGATCAAAATCCTGGGGCCGCTCTGGGTCTCAATTCGCAGTGCCAAACGGTTGCCGTCGAGCGCGGTCTCGACGATGCGCGCGCCATCCGGCAAAGTCACCGGAATTTCGGCGGATACAGCGTCAGGTGCGGCTTGGCGCGCGGATAGCCGGTTGACGATCGTGACAGCCACGACCGTCGTGCCGATCACGATAAGGATGCCCATCGCGATTACTATGAACTTAAGCACTTTGATGTTCATCGCTCGGGTCCCAAGTTCCGATGGCTTCAGTGATTGACGAGGCGTCCACCGAGCACCGCGTGGAGGTGCCGGCCAACGCGGCGCCCGATCGTTTGGATCGGGTCTTGGCCGCGCAATTGCCGGATCTGTCGCGTAGCCGCATCAGCGCGCTGATTCGCGATGACAAAGCGACGATCGACGGCGCGGTGGTCAACAATCCGTCGCGCAAGGTCGGTCCGGGGGCCGTGATCGTGCTGTTGGTCCCGCCCGCGCGCGACGCGGTGCCCACGCCGCAGGCGATTTCGCTGACGGTCGTTTATGAAGACGAAAGCCTGATTGTGATCGACAAACCGGCCGGCTTGGTGGTCCATCCGGCGCCCGGCAATCCTGATCGCACGTTGGTCAACGCCTTGTTGGCGCATTGTGGCGCCTCTTTGTCCGGTATTGGCGGTGTCAAACGGCCAGGCATTGTGCATCGGTTGGACAAGGAGACCAGCGGTTTGATGGTCGCGGCGAAAACGGACGCGGCCCATCACGGGCTTGTCGCGCAGTTTTCGGCTCATACGATCCAGCGCGCTTACCGCGCCGTGGTTTGGGGCGTGCCGTCGCCAGCGCGGGGGGTGATCGACCAAAACATCGGGCGCAGTCCTACAAACCGGAAAAAGATGGCCGTGCTGGCGTCCGGCGGCCGGCCGGCACGGACCCATTATCGGGTCGAGAAGGTATTGGCCGGGGGGCTGGCGAGTTTGGTCCAATGTCGCCTCGAAACCGGCCGTACCCATCAGATTCGGGTCCATATGGCGTCGATCGGCTCCGCCTTGGTCGGAGATCCCGTCTACGGACGGGCGTCGCGCCAACGAAAACGGTCTGCGCCAGCCCTCGCGGCGCAGTTCCCAAGGCAAGCCTTGCATGCATATCTGCTTGGCTTCACGCATCCGTTATCACAGGTGACATTGAAGTTTGAGAGCGAATTGCCTAATGATATCAGTCAATTACTGTCTGAGCTCTCGATCGTTGCGTAGCCGCCTTAATTTTGCCCTGTTTCGCACCAATTCTCGTCGCACTGGGCCCGTCTACTTTGCATTCGGTACCGCGGATCCCCATATAGCAGTCCGTGGTGCCGAGTGCTAAACTTACTCGGTTAGGGCTGGAGGCCTCAACACATGGCTGCGACGAAACTCCCCAGCGTATCGTCCGAGGGTGGTCTCTCTCGGTATCTCGCTGAGATTAGCCAATTTCCCATGCTTTCGCATGACGAAGAGTACATGCTCGCGCGGCGTTGGCGGGAAGATGAAGACAATGAGGCAGCGCATAAGCTGGTCACCAGCCATTTGCGCCTTGTCGCCAAGATCGCCATGGGATACCGGGGCTACGGCCTGCCGGTCAACGAGCTGATCTCCGAAGGCAATGTCGGGATGATGCAGGCGGTCAAGCGCTTCGATCCGGATCGCGGCTTCCGGCTCGCGACCTACGCCATGTGGTGGATCCGCGCGTCGATTCAGGAATACATCCTGCATTCGTGGTCGCTCGTAAAGATGGGAACCACCGCCGCCCAGAAAAAGCTGTTTTTCAACCTGCGCAAGCTGAAAGGTCAGCTACAGGCGATCGACGAAGGCGACCTCCCGGACGAGACCGTCTCGGAGATTGCGCGCCGGCTGGACGTGCCCGAAGCGGAAGTCATCAGCATGAACCGGCGTATGGCGAGCGCCGACCATTCGCTTAACGCCCCGCTTCGCGTTGATGGCGACGGCGAGTGGATCGATTGGTTGGTCGACAATGAAGTGGACCAGGAAACGCAATTCGCCCAAACGGAAGAGCTCGATCAGCGGCGCGCCATGCTGGAAACGGCGATCGAGGGTTTGAACGATCGTGAGAAGCACATTTTCACGGAGCGGCGCCTGCGCGAAGACCCCAAAACGCTGGAAGATCTGAGCCAGGTATACAGCATCAGCCGCGAGCGCGTGCGCCAGATCGAAGTACGGGCGTTTGAAAAAGTTCAAAAGGCCATACGCGAAATCATCGCGGCGCAAGAGCTGGCGCAGAAAGACGCGCGAATACCGGAAACCGTCCGTTAATCCGTTTCGGCCTTGGTTTCAAATAGGGCGTCGACGCTTCGAGATAGCGTCGGCGCCTTATTTTTCTTCCAGAACGTGGCGGCCCCAATCCGTTACAAGTTTGGCTTGGACGTCGCGCAGCTGACGGACTTGGCGGTCGACCATATGCGCGACAACTCGTGCGGCCACCGCGCGGCCCGCCCAAGTTAACGACCAGCCGACGGCCGCGCCAACCAGCATCAGCAACCAGGCATATGGATCCGAGAGCAATGTCAGGGCAGCGTCCAGCGTGCCCCCATTGTTCCATGCCAGCGCCATAACGGCGCTGACGCCGGCGAAATTCATGGCGCCGACACATTGCGTCACCATTCGGCGCGGCGATTGGTCGATCAGCGCAGCCGCCATGGTCGGCACCATGCCGCCGACAATAATCAGCAACTCGCCGGGCGCAAAAAATGCGGTGAGCGCAATGACGCTGCAAATCAGAATGGCGGCGACGACCGACATCACGTTACACCGTCACAAAGCGATTGCGGTACGATCATCCGACAGCGCCCAATTACCATGTCCGCTTGCTTACGCATGGGACCTACACAAGGACGCTTCCGGCGACCAGAATCAATGTGGCGCCCAGAAGCGTGTAGGCCGCAGCGGTCGCCAGTTGGTGGCCGAGATGGTCGACGGTACGCGAGCGGTGCACGGGATCTTCGGTCAATTGCCGAATTCGATTGCGTACCGCGGCGACCTTCTTCTTCGCTGCTGAAAAGCCATCATTATCCTGCCGCCACGTTCGCTGATTGAGCGCGACGGCGGCCATGCGTACCAAGTCGCCATTGTCGACAAATTGGCGCATTTGGTCTTCGACGGTATTGCGCACGGATCGATTGTGGAGCTTCTCGACGACCGGCGCCAATCGGCGTGCGAGCCACGCAGCCAGATGCGGCGCCGGGTCCGCTTCGGTTTCCGCCTGCACTTTGGCAAGCAGCCTTAAGGTATCTTGCCACACATTTTCGGCACCAGTGTCACTGTTTGGTACGGCTTGGAGATCCGATCCTGCGGAAATGCTGAGCCGGCTGGTAATAAACCCGGCCATATGCTCATCGATCAGCGGACCTTTTTGCGGGCCCGTCTCGGCGATACGATCCAAGACCGGAAGCAGTTCGGAAATATCAAGTATGAAGTCGTTTGCGATCAGTTTTGCTTGGCATGCGAGCGATGTATTGAGGTCGTACAACAGGCGTTCCGACGCGAAGTCGGATTGATCCCGAACAACGCTCGTGCGCAGCGATTTGAACAATTGCTCTAAGCCGCCGAACTTCGATTGCCGGTCTTGCTGTTGTTCCAACCAGAAACTCGCCAACCCGAGACGCAAAATTTCCACCAAGTTTCCAAGCGTGGAGGCGTCATCCGCAGCTTTCGCGTCGGCCAATGCAGAGCCTATACCAAGCGGAAACACGGATGTACCTCGGTACGTGATGGGCCGGCTTGGATCGAGCAAGATTGCGGCGCGGGCCGCCAGTTCATCATTGTCGATCCGACGACCGCCAAGATTCGGGTGGTCTGGCGATAAAATTGACGATAGTGAGTCAGCTAATTTTCTATTGTCGACCGAATGGAGAAGCCAATCAGCGACCTTACCTTCGTGCAACAGCGGTCCGGCGGCGTTTGGCGCGTTCGCCAGCGCATTCGCGAGCGCTTTCGGTGTCCGATATTCCGCGCCAAGAAAGACATAGGATCGCTGTTGGTGCGTCCTGGACCGATTCACATCACGCGGCCGCACCCTGTCGTCGATCCAGCGGATTACTTCGTGCGCGGTCCAGCGCTCATTCGGATCGTCGGCCAGCATGCCGTGCAAGGCAATTCCGAGTGCGCTTTGGGAATCGACGAAATCCGCGATCGTGACGGCTGAGCCTTCCGCCAGTCGCCACCGAGTAAGCGCATCGTCGTCAACTTCGGGCAAACTGCCTTTGAGCAAGGCGGCCACAGTGGCGCCCAGGGCATATACATCGTCCTCCGGACCGCCTTCGCCTCGACCGGCCGGAAGCGCCATGGCGCGCTCGACAGGTTCAAGCGCGACGGGCTGCCAACGGCCGCACGGAGCCGACAGTGCTTCACCCAAGACGACGCGCGTGCGGTTATTGTCCGCGTAGTACAAATTGTCTGGCCGGACCGCGCCGTGACAAATGCCGATCTTTTGCCAACTATTGATCGCCTTGGCAATCGGAGCGACGACGTTCGTGAGAATATTGCGCGAGTCCAATTTTGTCGGTGCGGCGCCTGGGCCCGAGGTCAGTCGCCATCCAACTGGCACCTGAAAGACCAGAATCATTTGATGTGCGCCATTTGGCGGCAGAGGTGCACGACCGACACTGACCAATTTCAAGGTGTTGGGAATCATGCGGCCGCAGACCTTTTTTGCGGCATCCAGTCGGACCGGTATTCGCGGATCGCAAGCCAGCCCAAAAAGCTTCTCGGACAAGTGCTCATGATCGGTGACGCTGATTGCGCGCGCGCCCGGCTGATCGAAGCGCGAGGCGGAATCGCCCGGCGTCAGCGCCAAGCGGCGCCTGCCGCCGCCCGATCCCGAATCATCGAACAGTGTCTCAAGGTCGATGGTCGTCACGCCCAGCCAATCCCAATTGGTCGCAAACCGTTGCCAAAGGACCGCCCGCAGGGGCTCCTCACCACAATTGGAGATAGTGCGGTTCGGCGGGATTTGTGCCCCGATCCGGAAAAGGCACCGCTTTTCCGCAGCTTGTCTTTTCGGCAGTTTGTTTCGGAAGCGGTACTTTGGTGGGCGGAATGGCCGTCAGTCGGTGAACGGATCCCAGACCAAGATCGTGTCTTCGCGTTCGGGGCTCGTCGACAACATGGCCACGGGCGCGCCGATCAACTCTTCAATACGGCGGATATACTTAATCGCCGTAGCCGGTAGATCCGCCCAACTTCGTGCGCCCTGTGTGCTTTCGGACCAGCCTTCCAGTGTCTCGTACTCGGGTACCGCTGCCGCCTGTTGCGCCGGTGACGACGGCAGCCGCTGGTAGACTTCATTGCCGATCCGGTACCCGGTACAGACATTGATCGACTCAAACCCGTCCAACACGTCGAGCTTGGTCAAAGCGATGCCGTCGATGCCACCTAAACGAACGGCCTGGCGGACGAGCACGGCATCGAACCAGCCGCAGCGGCGCGCCCGGCCCGTCACGACGCCAAATTCGTGGCCCTTCTCGCCCAGCAAACGGCCGGTTTCGTCTTCCAGTTCTGTCGGAAACGGGCCCGAGCCGACGCGCGTTGTGTAAGCCTTGGTGATACCAAGCACGAAATCGATGGCGCCGGGTCCGATACCCGATCCGACGGCGGCGGCCCCGGCGAGCGTGTTCGACGATGTCACGAACGGGTAGGTTCCGTGGTCAACGTCCAGCATGGCGCCTTGCGCGCCCTCAAACAGAATGCGCCGACCGTCGCGGCGCGCGTCTTCCAGTTCGAGGCTCACTGGCCCAGCATAGGGCAACAGACGCGGCGCGATCTCCAAAAGCGATTGGGCTAGTGCCGCGCCATCGACCGGCTCCAAATCGAGACCTTTGCGCAACAAGTTGTGATGCGCGAGCGCGGCGCTGATACGTTGCGCCAGCGCCTCCGGCTCTGCCAAGTCGCAAAAACGAACCGCTCGACGGCCAACCTTGTCTTCGTATGCGGGCCCGATGCCACGGCCTGTCGTGCCGATGAGATCTTTGCCACGGGCGGCTTCGCGTGCCCGATCAAGCTCGGCGTGGAGCGGTAATATCAGGCAGGCATTGTCCGCGATGCGAAGCCGGTCTGGCGTCACCTCGACACCGAGTTCCGCCAGCCGTCCGATTTCGTCGAGCAACGCCCACGGGTCGATCACCACGCCATTGCCAATGACCGACAGCTTGCCGTCGCGGACCACCCCGGATGGCAGAAGGCTGAGTTTGTACGTCGTGCCGTCAATGACCAATGTGTGACCCGCATTGTGGCCGCCTTGAAAACGCACCACGATGTCGGCGCGGTTCGAAAGCCAATCGACAATCTTGCCTTTACCTTCATCGCCCCATTGGGAGCCGACCACCGCTACATTCGCCACAAGTCCGCCTCGTTCACCTAATTTTCGTCGATGGTCGCGATTTTTCCGTCGCGCCAATACTGGTCGCACCCAAGACGTCGGGCCTCGGTGGCGCTATCTGGTACCGCAACCAATCCCTGGATGGCGATTCGGCCGTCGGCGCGGAGCGCGCGCGCCACCTCGGCAGATGTTCCGTGCGGGACGAACACGCGTGACGGCGTTGGCACCGGTGGGCTCGCGCGCAGGAGCATATCGGTGAATAAGGTAAATCCAGTTGCGAGTTCTCCGCCGGTGGCAAGGTAGCGTCCGCCCGAGCCAAGCTCGCCGCGTGTTCCGAGAGCAAAAAGCGTGAACGATATTCCAATGTGATACTCAAAGCCGCGACTCTCGATCGGATCGATGGTCACGTCGAGATCAGGGGCTGCGCGTTGCACAAGGTCGACGACTTCGATCAATCGGTCGACGAGAGCGCGCGCCTCGTCCGGCAAGGCAATGTCGGTGAGGCCGCCAAGGCCCGATTTGGCGGTTCCGGCCGCCCCGAGAAGACTGCCAAGGATCGCCGCCGCATCGGCGACTTCATATTGATCGCCGATTTCACGCAGTCCCGTGGCGTCCTTGCGATCGATCGCCGCGCGGAGACGCGGCACCACATCGTCCGGGACACCCAGGGCCTCGCAAATGGTCGTCGTCAATGACGGGGCGTTGATGTCAACCGACAAACCATTGATACCGATTTCCGCCAATCCTTCGGCGGCCAGCACAATCACCTCGGCGTCACCTGTTGCGGCGTGCGCCGCCCCAATCAGTTCAACCCCGATTTGTCGGAACTGGCGATCGGCGCGCAGTTGGCTGCCAACCACCCGCAGCACTTCGCCCGAATAGCTAATTCTGAGCGGGCGCGGGGCAGACGCGAGCCGGCTGCTCGTGATACGCGCGATCTGTGGCGTAATGTCCGCGCGCACGCCAAGCATGCGTTGCGATGCCGGGTCCATGACCCGGAAGGTTTGGTCAGCGTGAACCGCCCCGGCGCCATCGAGCAGTCCGTCCTCGAACTCGAGCAGCGGCGGCTTGACGCGCTGATAGCCGTAGTGCCGGAAGTGACTCAGGAGCTGGCGTGTTATCGCCTCTTCGCGGTCCGCGTCGGGCGGCAGCAAATCGGTCAGGCCAGTCGGCAAGAGCGCCTTTTGTTCCGAATGGGTCATGGCGCGGCGGAGTTTACACAATAAAGGCGCTTAGAACCGAAGCGGCTTGACGCGCACAACATCGGGGAGGGCGCGGACCTGCGCCACCAGGGTGTCCGGCACGGCCTGGTCCACTTCCACCAAAGCGATGGCATTGCCGCCTTGTTCGCTGCGTCCCAAATGAAACGTCGCAATATTGATGTTTTCGTCGCCCAAAAGCTTGGCAAACGCCCCGATCAAGCCGGGCGTATCGCGGTTGCCGACGAACAGCATATGCGGGCCCAATCCGGCATCCATCGGGATGCCTTCGATGCCGATAATACGCGGTCGTTCGCCGAGCAGCGTGCCGGCGACCTCACGCGTTCTCTGTTCGGTGGTGACCGATAGTCGAATCAGTGTGTGGTAATCACACGGACCGTCATAGAGGATTTCGCGAACTTCGATATCGCGTTCCTTCGCGACCAGCGGCGCGTTCACCATATTCACGGATTCGAGCAGCGGCCGAAGCAGGCCTTGCAAAACGATTGCGGTCAGCGGCCGGCAATTCAGCGTCGCGGCATGGCCTTCAAACGTCAAGGACACCGACTTAATGCCGGTTTCCGTGATCTGTCCGGCGAAGCTCCCCAGCTGATCCGCGAGCATCATATAGGGCTTAAGGCGCGGCGCTTCCTCCGCCGAGACCGATGGCATGTTGAGCGCGTTGGTAACCGCGCCCGTCAAAAGATAGTCGGCCATCTGTTCGGCGACTTGTACCGCGACTTTTTCCTGTGCTTCCGTAGTCGATGCGCCGAGATGCGGTGTTGCGATCACCTGATCAAGTTCGAACAATTGGTTTTCGCGCGCGGGCTCTTCTTCGAACACATCCATGGCTGCGCCGGCAACGTGACCCGACAGAATCGCGTCTTTCAAGTCCGACTCGACGATAAGGCCACCGCGCGCGCAATTGACGATGCGTACGCCCTCGCGCGTTTTCGCGAGAGCCTCGGCGTCGAGAATGCCGCGTGTCGAGTCGGTGAGCGGGGTGTGCAAGCTGATGAAGTCGGCGCGGGTCAGCAGCGCGTCCAATTCCACCTTCTCAACGTTTAGATCCGCGGCACGCTCTGTCGACAAGTACGGATCGTACACGATGACCCTCATCTTCAGGCCTTGTGCGCGGTCCGCGACGATCGATCCGATATTGCCGCAACCAATCAGTCCCAGCGTCTTGCCCGCCAGCTCGACGCCCATGAAACGCGATTTCTCCCACTTGCCGGCGCGCGTCGACCGGTCGGCTTGCGGGATTTGACGCGCCAGCGCGCAGATCATGGCAAGTGCGTGTTCCGCCGTGGTGATGGAGTTGCCAAATGGCGTGTTCATCACGACCACGCCGCGTGCTGTCGCGGCAGGTATGTCCACATTGTCGACGCCAATGCCGGCGCGGCCGACAACCTTCAGGTTCTTGCCGGCTTCGATGACGTCGGGCGTCACTTTGGTCGCGGAGCGAATGGCAAGGCCGTCATAGGCGCCGATGCGCTCGATGAGCTCGTCGTTGCTCAAACCAACGTCCACATCGGCGTCGATGCCGCGTGCGCGGAGCAGTTCGGCCGCCTGCGCGCTCAACTTGTCGGATATCAGCACTTTCGGCATGACGACGCCTCGACAGTTATCAGATATGGAAATTAAATCGGTGCCTAGGCGGCCTCGGCCGCGTGCAGTTCGCCGAAAGCCCAATCGAGCCATGGGAACAAAGCGTCCAAGTCGCTTTTCTCAACGGTTGCACCGGCCCAAATTCGGAGGCCGGGCGGCGCGTCACGGTAAGCGTTGATATCGTACGCGACGCCCTCATTCGCGAGCATGCTAACAAGTTTTTTCACAACGCCCCGCTGATCGTCTTCCGATTTTGCCGCGAACCAAGGGTCCGAGATTTGCAGGCAAACGGAGGTCGAAGAACGCTCCGCCTCGTTCGCGGCCAGAAAATCGATCCAATTCGTCGCCGCGACCCAATCGGCAATCGCGCCAAGATTGGCTTCACTGCGCGCAATCAAGGCCGACAAACCGCCGATGTCCTGCGCCCAAGTCAGCGCATCCAGCGCGTCCTCGACGCACAGCATGGAGGGCGTATTGATGGTTTCGCCCTTGAACACGCCGTCAATCAAGGCGCCGCCTTTGGTTAAACGGAAAATTTTGGGAAGCGGGCGCGGCGGGGAAGAGCTTTCCAGGCGCTCAACGGCGCGTGGGCTTAGTGCGATCATGCCGTGTTGCGCTTCGCCGCCCAGTACTTTTTGCCAAGACCAGGTCACGACATCCAGCTTGTCCCAAGGCAACTCCATCGCGAACACGGCCGATGTCGCATCGCAAAGCGTCAGGCCGGTGCGGTTCGGCGCAATCCAATCCCCGTTGGGAACACGGACGCCCGACGTCGTCCCGTTCCAGGTAAAGACAACGTCGCGATTACAATCCGCGTCATTAAGGTTGGGCAACGATCCATAGGGCGCTTCCATGACCCGCACGTCGTCGAGGCCCAACTGCTTGACGATATCCGTGACCCAGCCTTTGCCGAAGCTTTCCCACGCGAGCACGTCGACACCGCGTTCTCCGAGTAGCGACCACATCGCCATTTCGAAGGCGCCGGTGTCCGATGCCGCCACGATGCCGAGCTTGTAGCCCTGGGGCAGACCCAGCAGCTCATGGCTCAAATCAATGGTCTTCTTGAGCCGGTCTTTGCCTTCGCCCGAACGATGGGAGCGGCCAACCAGAGCGGCGCTCAGCGCGTCGGGTGACCAACCTGGGCGCTTCGCGCAAGGGCCTGAAGAAAAACACGGATTCGCCGGGCGCGTGCTCGGTTTCATAGCCGATATCTCTGAGCGATTTTTTGTGCAGTGCGAAAAACCGCGCGGAGAATAGGGCTGCCCATGGGCTCCGTCAACACGCGATGACTGGCTTCAGGCCGTTTGCCGCAGCCGCCAATCCAATAGGTCGAGCCGGTCTTGCCCAAAAAACGGCTCGCCGTCGTAAACCAGCGTTGGAACGCCCCAATGTCCAGCTTCGGCCAGCGCCGTCTCGTTGGCGATCATCTCGGCGTCCAGATCCACGGCGCTTTCCGTGGCGGTCCGTTCCAGCGCCGCGAAATCGAGGCCGGCGCGGCTCGCTGCTTGCGCCAAGTGGTCGCCAAGGTGCCAGTCGTCCACCGCTCCATTCCAAATGACTTGCGAGACCTCATCGAGAAATGCGAGACCGTGCCCCGCCCGCGTGGCGGCCACACCCAGACGATTGAGCCGATGGATGTATGGTTGATCGGCGGCGATTTCCCGTGTCTTCATGTCCATCACCACGGGATCAGGCTTCGGCCAGCGGAATGGTATGCCCGCCATATCGGCGACACGACGCGAATCCAGCACGATGTAGCGCGGCAGGCGTGGGTCGACGCGCTGAAAGAACTCGGGATCGCGGATGGCAATGGGCCGGACGACGCGAACCGCGACATCGACGTGGTGCTCTGCCGCCAGCGCCACGATGCGGCCGGTCGCGAGGTAGGAATAGGGACTGCGAAATGACCAATAGAGGTCAATGGACCGACTCATTGTCTTGATGCTCCGGCATGTCCCGCCAAGGGGTGAGCGTGGTTCAGCGGCCCGTGGCCTTGGCCGTAGCCGGGCGCCGTCCGGATCGCCTCGACGACATATTTGCGGGCCCGTTCTACCGCCGCCGCCAGCGCCAAGCCTTGCGCTAATCCCGCAGCGATTGCCGAGGCTAAGGTGCAGCCGGTCCCGTGAGTGTGGCGCGTGTCGATCCGCTTACCGGAAAACCGAACAACCTCGTCGCCGTCGAACAGGATATCGACCAAGTCGGCGCCAGGCAGGTGGCCGCCCTTTAGCAACACGGCTTGTGCGCCCCGTTTCATAATGGCCGGGCCGGCGCGTTCCATGTCCTCAACGGTCTCGACGGTCATGTCCGAAAGGTGTGCAGCCTCGGGCAAATTGGGCGTGACGATCCGCGCAAGCGGCAGCAGTTTCGAGACCAGGGTCTTGTGCGCATCTTCGGTGAGCAAAGCCGCGCCGCCCTTGGCGTACATCACCGGATCGACCACCAACGGCACATCCGACGCCTTATCGGAAATTGTCGCCGCGACCGTCTCGATGACCTCGGGCCGGTGCAGCATGCCGGTCTTGAGCGCATCGGCCCCAATGTCGTCGAGCACCACGGCCATTTGCCGCGCGATGAAGTCCGGGGAGACGTCTTCGATGGCGTGAACGCCGAGGGTGTTCTGGGCGGTGAGTGCGGTAATCGCGGTCGTGGCGAAGCCGCCCAAAGCGGTCACCGCTTTGATGTCTGCTTGAATTCCGGCGCCGCCGCCCGAATCCGACCCCGCGATGATC
>JANQOH010000268.1 GCA_028289725.1 Alphaproteobacteria bacterium | reverse complement strand
GCGACGACGATATCGGCGCTGCCGGCATCGATCAGATCGTGGCCGAACATGGTCGCCTTCATGCCCGAGCCGCACATCTTGTTGATGGTCGTCGCGCCGACCGTGTTCGGGATGCCGGCGCCGATCGACGCCTGCCGCGCCGGCGCTTGTCCTTGGCCGGCTTGCAAGACGCAGCCCATGATGACTTCGTTGACGTCGTCAGCCGCGACGCCGCCGCGTTCCAGCGCGGCGCTGATTGCCACCGAGCCAAGCTCGGCCGCCGGCACGGACGAAAGCGTGCCCTGAAAACTGCCCATCGGTGTGCGCGCCATCCCTACGATGACGATCGGATCGTCGGCCATCCTGATGCCTCCTGCGTGCTCAAAAACGGGTCTCTGCCTGTCGGAATGGCGGGACTATACACTTATTGTGCAGGTGCGAAAAGAGCGTGAATATCGCTCGGTTTTTGGCGGCGCAAGATGATTAATCTCAGCAGGCCTCAATACAGCTCCAATCTTAAAATCATCTGCCAAAGATCTGAAATTTCGTCATTTTTTTCATAGGTCTTACGGGGCGCATCAATCCTCGGGCAAATAACCGGTGATCGCACTGAACCTATGGGCGGCCGCGAGCGACAAACAAGCATCCGTTTCGAATGCTTGGAGTCAGAGAAATGATGCATTTCAAATTGTCTGTCGCCGCCGTCGCCTTGCTGATGACGGCCAGCGCGAGCTGGGCTCACCCGTTGGCCATGACCGACTCGCCCGCACAAACCGACTTGCAAACCGATGTGAGTATGTCGTCGACCCCAACCTATCCCGGGCCGTCGCCCGATACCTGGATCAACTCCCGGTTCCCGCCGCCGCATCCACCGCGCCTGGACTTTTCGGCGCCGCGCGACGACCTGGGCCGATCCGACCGCCGCTATGACGATGTCTTTGAGGTTGGAGGGCAGGAGCCTGCGGATGAGTGGGAGGACTGCATGAACAACCCCGACAATGCCTCAATGGATTATATCGAGCTGCTCGGCGCCTGCTTTTGTCTCACCACCAACAACGGTTCGCCCGGGTGTTGATTGGCTACGGCTAAACGAACGACGTATGGCGGCGCGGCGAGACCCCGGTGGTCCCGCGTCGCCTATGCCGTTTCTTCGAAAAGTTCGCGGCCGATCAGCATCCGCCGAATTTCCGACGTGCCGGCGCCGATTTCGTAGAGCTTTGCATCGCGCAATAGGCGCCCCGTCGGATATTCGTTGATATAGCCGTTGCCGCCGAGCACCTGGACGGCCTCTAGCGCCATCCACGTGGCCTTTTCGGCCGTGTAGAGGATCACACCGGCCGCGTCCTTGCGTGTGGTTTCGCCGCGATCGCAAGCCTTGGCGACCATGTACGAATAGGCCTTACACGCGTTCATTGTGGTGTACATGTCGGCGAGCTTGCCTTGCATCAGTTGGAACGTGCCGATCGGCTTGCCGAACTGCTCGCGGTCATGGACGTAGGGAACGACCACATCCATGCACGCTTGCATAAGCCCGACCGGCCCGCCGGCAAGCACCGCACGCTCGTAGTCGAGGCCGCTCATGAGCACGGCGACACCTTCGCCAACCTCGCCGAGCACATTCTCTTCCGGAACCTCGCAGTCTTCGAACACCAACTCGCCGGTGTTGGATCCGCGCATGCCCAGCTTGTCGAGCTTTTGGGCGGTCGAGAAACCCTTAAACCCTTTCTCGATCAGAAACGCGGTAATGCCGCGCGATCCAGCATCGGGGTCGGTCTTGGCGTAGACCACCAAAGTGTCGGCGTCGGGCCCGTTGGTGATCCACATTTTGTTGCCGTTGAGGACGTAGCGGTCGCCCTTCTTGTCGGCGCGCAGTTTCATGCCGACCACATCCGAACCGGCGCCGGGTTCCGACATGGCCAAGGCGCCGATATGCTCGCCGGAGATCAGTTTGGGCAGGTACTTTTCCTTCTGAGCCGCGGACCCGTTGCGGTTGATTTGATTGACGCACAGGTTTGAGTGCGCGCCGTAGGACAGTCCCACCGAGGCTGAAGCGCGGCTGATTTCCTCAATCACCACCACATGTTCGAGATAACCCATCCCGGCGCCGCCATAATCCGGGTCGGCGGTGATGCCGAGCAGGCCGAGATCGCCGAATTTGCGCCAGAGATCCATCGGGAAGTCGTTGGACCGGTCGATTTCGGCCGCGCGCGGCGCAATTTCGTCGGCGCTGAAGCTCATGACCGAGTCGCGCAGCATGTCGACATGTTCGCCAAGGTCGAAATTGAGCGAAGGGATCTGGTTCGGGATCATCGGCCGGCTCGCTTCTGAATGGGCGGGGCGTTCGTGCTATAATCCCATGTCATGAAAGGTGCAACGACACCCGGGCCCAAAAACGGCGCCCAGGCCGCCCGAGGCGAGGAGTTTCGGGACGATACGCGGCGTGCCCGCGGCCTACCGGCCTCCGAAATCAAGCGCTTGAACCAGCTCAACACGGTGAAGGCGTCGTTGGCTGTGGCGGCGACCTGGGGCACGATCATTTTGGCGGTGGCCGTAGCGCTAACCTGGTGGCACCCGCTGGTCGTCATTCCGGCGATTGTCGTGATCGCGTCTCGCCAGCAGGCCTTGTTCGTGCTGGCCCACGATGCCGCGCATTACCGGCTGTACGAAACACGTTGGCTCAACGATCTGATCGGACGGATTTGCGCATCGGCGGTCGGCTTATCGATGAACACGTACCGGGTCGTCCATCGGCTGCATCACAATCACCTCTACGGCAAGGAAGACCCGGACGTTGCCCTGCACGGCGGCTATCCGCGCGGGCGTTGGTATCTGATCAAGAAACTGCTGAAAGACCTATCCGGGCTGACGGCATGGAAAACCTACGGCTACTTTTTTGGCAACCCGGCGGTCAATGACGACCGGGGCGCGGCGCTGCGGCCGCTCGACGACACCGCGCCAGCCCTTCGGCAAGCGGCGAAGCGCGACCGCGCGGTGGTGATCGGTGTGCAGATTGCGCTGCCGATTGCTGCCGTCCTCTTGGGTTTTGGGATCGAATATCTGGTGCTGTGGGTCTTGCCGGCGCTGACCGTGCTGCAGGCGATCCTGCGTCTTCGCGCGGTCTTGGAACATGGCGCGGTGACCGACTTTTCATCGCCGTTGACCGCGGCGCGCACGAACCTCGGATCCCCTATTTTACTTTGGTTCTTGTTTCCGCATCACGTGAACTATCACATCGAGCATCACCTCTATCCCGCTATCCCCCATTACAATTTGCCGGACGCGCATCGCCTTTTGCTGGCGACGGGTGCGCTGGATGGTTCCGAGGTGGGCGACGTATTGATCGGGCTTTCGAAGATTTTTGCCGAGCCAAACACGGCGCGCGTCACCGCCTAATCAGCCCGCCCGTTGCAGGGCGGCGCCGAAGCCGTCACATTGCGCCCATTGTTCGCTGGGCGAGGGGAAAGCACATGAAAATCGCTGTGGTTGGCGCTGGGGCCATGGGCTCGGTCTACGCCGCGTTGTTGGCAAAAGCCGGCAACGATGTATGGGCGGTAGACGTGTGGCGCGAACATGTTGACGCCATTCGCGCGAAGGGACTGAGGGTCGAGGGCGCGAGCGGCGACAACACGGTTGCCATGAACGCCACGACCGATCCGTCAGATGTCGGCCCATGCGATCTTGTCGTACTGGCGACCAAGGGCCGGCACGTGGCTGCCGCGGCCGAGGCTGTGAAATCCATGCTCGGTCCCGAGACCAGCGTTCTCACGATCCAAAACGGGCTGGGAAGCGGCGAGGCCGCAAGCGCAGTGCTTGGGCCTGAGCGGGTGGTCATCGGTGTCGCCG
>JANQOH010000260.1 GCA_028289725.1 Alphaproteobacteria bacterium | reverse complement strand
CTCGATGTTAACCGCCTCGGCATGGCCGACGAAAACCGGCACGCGCACGCAGGTTGCGGATACTTCAATCTCAGGATCCAAAATCTTCTGCGTTTCGCGGACCATCTTTAGCTCTTCTTTGGTCGAGCCGTCCGGTTGAAATACGTCGATATGTGGGATCACGTTGAACGCCATACGCCGCGTAAATTCGCTCGGCTCATGTTCCTCCTGGAAGTAGATCTTTCGCGTCTGGTCGAACAACTCATCCATCGCCGCCTTGCCCGCGCCAGACACCGATTGGTAGGTCGAAACCACCACGCGTTTGATCCGCGCAATGTCATGCAGTGGCTTCAGCGCGACCACCATTTGGATCGTCGAGCAATTGGGATTGGCGATGATGTTCCGTTCGCGGAACCCGTCCAAGGCCTCACGATTGACCTCCGGCACGATCAACGGCACGTCAATATCCATCCGGAACTGCGACGTATTGTCGACCACCACGCAGCCGGCTTCGGCCGCGCGCGGCGCGTGGATCGCGGACGCTTTTGAGCCCGGTGAGAACAGACCGAGATCGGTGCCTTCGAAATCAAACTTCGCGAGATCGCGGACTTCGAGGACGCCATCGTCGCCGTAAGAAACCTCCCGGCCCTTCGAGCGTTCCGACGCGAGCGCGACAACCTCGTCCGCCGGGAAATCCCGTTCCGACAAAATGTTGAGAATTTCGCGACCAACATTTCCGGTCGCGCCAACAACCGCTACTCTATAACCCATCGTGCGTCACCGTTTCGTCATGCTCGTCACGCCTGGAGACAACCATGGCTGAGACCATTCAAACCTACCGCCAGTTCTGGCCATACTATCTTGGCGAACACCGCCGCCGCGGCACCCGTGCCCTCCATTATGTGGGCACGACCCTCGGTCTTGCGACCCTTGCCGTCGCTATCATCTTCACCAGCTGGCCGTTCGCCGTGGCGGCCGTCGTTTCAGGCTACGCGTTTGCCTGGATCGGGCACGCCTTCATTGAGCGTAACAAGCCGGCCACCTTTACCTATCCATTCTGGTCGCTGATCAGCGATTTCCGAATGTATTTCTTGGCGGTGAGCGGCAAGCTCGGAAGCGAACTCGCGCGCCACCAAATCGAAAGCTAGGCCGCTTCGGCCACCTGATTGAGCTCCGCGACGATCGCTTCGCCCATAACCTTGGTCGACACGCGCGCCTTGCCGGTTTGCATAATGTCGCCCGTCCGCAGGCCGCCTGCGAGCACATTGTCGATGGCGGTTTCGACCAACCCAGCCTCTTCCGGCATATCGAACGAGTAACGCAGCATCATGGCGTAACTGGTCAACATGGCAATCGGGTTCGCCTTGCCCTCGCCGGCGATATCGGGCGCAGACCCGTGCACGGGCTCATACAACGCTTGACGCCGGCCGGTTTCATCCGCCGCGCCCAAGCTGGCCGACGGCAACATGCCAAGCGAACCGGTCAGCATGGCGGCGCAATCAGACAGAATATCGCCGAAGAGGTTGCCGGCCACCATCACATCGAATTGCTGCGGATCACGCACCAGCTGCATGGCCGCGTTGTCCGCGTACATGTGCTGCAGCTCGACATCCGAAAATTCGCGATCATGCAGCGCCTGCATATCTTCACGCCACATCAAGCCGCTTTCCATCACATTGGCTTTTTCAATGGAGTGCAGAAGCCCGCGCCGCTTCTTGGCAAGCTCGAACGCCACACGCCCCACGCGCTCGACCTCCGGGGTCGTATAAACCTCGGTGTTCACACCGCGGCGCGTTCCGTCCGGCAGCGTTTCGACGCCGCGCGGTTCGCCGAAATATATGCCGCCCGTCAGTTCGCGAACGATCATAATGTCGAGACCGCGCACGATCTCCGGCTTAAGGGTCGACGCTTCGGCGAGAGGTCCAAACACAACCGCCGGGCGCAAGTTCGCGAACAAGTCCATGTCCTTGCGCAGACGCAATAGGCCCCTTTCCGGCTTAACGGAGAAGTCGAGGTCATCCCACTTGGGACCGCCGACGGCGCCGAACAAAACCGCATCGCATTCCAAGGCCAAGTCCATCGTGCCGTCAGTCAACGGCGTGCCATGCTGATCGTAGGACGCACCGCCCACAAGGCCTTCCTCGATATCGAAACCGAGCGCCCGTTCCTTATCAAACCAATCAATCACGCGGCGGACTTCCGCCATTACCTCCGGACCAATACCGTCGCCCGGCAACAGCAACAATTTCTTGTTGCGAGCCATCATTGTGCCCCTTTCCGTTCTCTAATTTTGCGGACGCTGGCGCGTTAGCTTACGAGCCACGGCTGCGTCGATTTCTGCGAGTCTTCGTAACTCTCGATTTTCGCGCTCTTTTCCATCGTCAGCCCGACATCGTCCAGGCCGTTGAGCAGGCAGTGCCGCCTGAAAGGATCAATCTCGAAAGCGAAGCTCGTGCCATCCGGCGCGGTGATCTCGCCGGCCGCCAAATCGACCGTGAACCGCGCATTGGAACCTTGCTCCGCTTGCTCCATCAGGGCATCGACCTGTTCCTTCGGTAGGGTGATCGGCAAAATGCCGTTTTTAAAACAATTGTTGTAGAAGATGTCCGCGAAGCTCGGTGCGATCACGCAGCGAATACCAAAATCGAGCAACGCCCAAGGCGCGTGCTCACGGCTTGAGCCGCAACCGAAATTGTCGTCGGCAATCAAGACTTCCGCGCTGCGATAGGCCGGCCTGTTGAGAACGAAATCGGAAATCTCAGCGCCGTCGGGCGTGTAGCGCATATCATTGAACAAATGCGCGCCGAGGCCCGTGCGTTTGATCGTTTTCAGGAATTGCTTCGGGATGATCTTGTCCGTGTCGACATTGATCATTGGCAGAGGCGCCGCCACACCGGTGAGTTTCGTGAACGGTTGCATAGCTAATCCCTTAGGTGCGATCCGTCGCGATCAAGTGAGGTCGCGTACATCGGCGAGATGTCCGGATACGGCCGCGGCCGCCGCCATCGCCGGGCTAACCAAATGAGTCCGACCGCCGCGACCCTGCCGGCCTTCGAAATTTCGGTTCGAGGTTGAGGCACACCGTTCGCCGGGCTCCAAACGATCCGCGTTCATCGCAAGACACATGGAGCATCCCGGCTCGCGCCACTCGAAGCCGGCTTCCAGAAATACTTTGTCGAGCCCTTCTTCTTCCGCTTGATGCTTCACCAAGCCGGAGCCCGGTACGACCATCGCGCCGACCCCGTCCGCGACTTTGCGGCCACGCGCCACCTCAGCCGCCGCGCGTAGATCTTCAATCCGGCCATTGGTGCAGGAGCCGATAAAAACGCGGTCAATCGCGACCTCATTGAGCGGTGTGCCGGGTGTCAGCGCCATATACTCCAGCGAGCGCTCAATCGATTGACGGCGCCCTTCGTCCGCTTCATCAGCGGGGTTCGGTACGCGGCCCGTAACCGGCAGTGTATCTTGCGGGCTGGTGCCCCACGTGACGTGCGGCACCAAATCCGCCGCGTTCATTTGCACGTCGGTGTCAAAGCGCGCGCCATCGTCGCTCGGCAACGTGCGCCAATAGGCTTCCGCCTGTTCCCACGCACCCGCTTTCGGCGCCATCGGACGGCCTTTGAGATAATCGAACGTCGTGTCATCGGGCGCGATCAGGCCAGCGCGCGCGCCGGCCTCGATCGACATGTTGCAGACGGTCATTCGCCCTTCCATGGACAAAGACCGGATTGCCTCACCGGTATATTCGATGACGTGCCCCGTGCCGCCCGCGGTGCCGATACGCCCAATAATGCTCAGAATGACGTCCTTCGCGGTGACGCCAGCCGGCAGTGCGCCGTCCACCGCGATGCGCATGTTTTTGGGACGCTGCTGCAAGAGCGTTTGCGTGGCGAGCACATGCTCGACTTCACTGGTGCCGATACCGAACGCCAGCGCGCCAAACGCGCCATGGGTCGCGGTATGGCTGTCGCCGCAAACGATCGTGGTGCCCGGCAAGGTAAAGCCCTGCTCCGGTCCGATAATGTGCACGATACCCTGGCGTATATCGTTGACCTCGAAATAGGGCACGCCAAACGCGGCGCAGTTCTCGACCAAGGTTTCGACTTGAATGCGCGAAGTCTCGTCCGCGATCCCGGCGGCCCGATCGGCGGCAATGGTCGAGATATTGTGGTCCGCCACCGCCAACGTCGCGTCCGGCCGGCGCACCTTGCGTCCCGTCTGGCGCAAGCCTTCAAATGCCTGCGGACTCGTCACCTCGTGGACCAGGTGCCGATCGATATAGATCAGGCACGTGCCATCGTCCTGGGTGTCGACCAGGTGGCTATCCCAAATCTTGTCAAAAAGCGTCCGTGGCGCAGCCATCGCGCGGTCCGCTTAGCTCTCGCTTTCGCCGGCGTCTGCCGCCGGTGCGGCGCTGGCCACTTCCGAAGCAGCTGGCTTATTTGTGCCGCGCGCCGGACGCTCATCGCGCTTCTCGGAGATGCGCGCGGCCTTACCAGTACGGCCCCGAAGATAATAGAGCTTGGCACGACGGACGTCGCCGCGGCGCATCACTTCGATCTTTTCGACCAACGGCGAAAAGACCGGAAAAACGCGTTCCACGCCTTCGCCATACGACAGTTTGCGGACGGTGAAGTTTGAATTGACGCCCTTGTTCGAGCGCGCGATGCAGACGCCTTCGAACGCCTGAAGCCGCGACCGGCTGCCCTCGACCACACGCACGCTAACGCGCACGGTATCGCCGGGCGCAAACTCGGGAATCTCGCGCCCTTCCGTGAGGCGCGCAATTTGCTCACTTTCGAGCTGTTCAATCATGTTCATGGCCGTCGTCCCATTCAAAACTCAATCCACGCCGCGCGCCGCCCGGTAGCTTTGCCACAGATCGGGCCGGCGAACGCGCGTTACGCGCTTTCGCTCTTCCTGCCGCCAGGCCGCAATCTCTTCATGATGGCCCGACAGCAATATGTCCGGTACCGCTTGCCCTTCCCAAAGGCGGGGCCGCGTATAGTGCGGGTATTCCAACAGACCCGCTTCGAAACTCTCCTCCTCAAGCCCTGTCTCGTCGCCCATCACGCCCGGCATGAGCCGGACACACGCGTCGATCAAAGCCATCGCGGCAATTTCGCCCCCGGACAGGACAAAATCGCCCAAGCTGACCTCTTCAAGGCCCCGGGCGTCGATAACCCGTTGGTCGATCCCCTCGAACCGGCCGCACACGACCATGAGTTCCGGGGCTTCCGCCAGCACGCGAATTCGCGCTTGGGTCAGCGGAACGCCCCGTGGGGTTAGACAAATCTTCACCTGGTCGGGACCGGCACGAGATGCCGCCGCGTCCACTGCCGCAGCCAAGACATCCGCCCGCATAACCATACCAGGACCACCGCCGAACGGCGCTTCGTCGACGGAGCGGTGTTTATCGCGCGCAAAATCGCGAATGTCCACTGTTTCGAGCAGCCATCGGCCCTCTTGCAGCGCGGTTCCCGCCAAGCTGTGACCAAGGGGGCCCGGGAACATGTCTGGAAACAGCGTCAAGACCGTCGCGGTCCAGGGTTCGGTCATGTGCCATCCTCCGGTTCGAAACCGGGTAGCCCCGGCGGCGGGTCGATGACCACGCGCTGCGCGCCGATATCAATTTCCGGTACGGCATCACGGGTAAAGGGCACCATGACGGTCCGGTGGCCAACAGCGATTTCAAGCACGTCACCAGCCCCAAAATCATGGACGGCCTGGACCGTGCCGAACGCACTGCCATTCACCGTCTCGACCGCGAGGCCAACCAAATCAGCATGGTAGAATTCTTCGGTGCCGGTCTCCGGGAGCGCGGATCGCGGCACATAGAGGCGCGTGCCCTTGAGCGCTTGGGCCGCTTCCCGGTCTTTGACGCCGGAGAGCACGGCAATCACCAAGTCGCCGCGGAGTTCTTTGATCGCGATATCGATGGAGTTGCCGCGCTCGTCGGTCAGTCCGCCGTAGGCGGCAAGGCCGCGCGGTTCCTCGGTAAAAGTCTTGATCCGGACGGCGCCGCGGACGCCATGGGCGCCGGCGATGGCGCCAACACAAATGCGGTGAGTGGCCGTGTCCTCGGAACGGTCCGCCACTCGCCTCCGGTCCTACTCTTC
>JANQOH010000252.1 GCA_028289725.1 Alphaproteobacteria bacterium | reverse complement strand
GGCAGTCTGCGGCGCGCCTTGACCATGGGCGTCCGGCCACGGCCTGACGACGCGGCGGTCGAAAAGGCGGTGCGCCGTTTCGGCCTTGGTCACGTATTGGTCCGGCTTGGCGGTTTGGACGGCAAGATTTCGGAGGGCGGCCAGAACCTCTCCTCGGGCGAGATCGCGCGCATTCGCCTGGTGCGCGCGGCGCTCGCCGAACCGCGTCTCCTGTTGCTCGACGAACCCGGCGTGCTACTCGACGAGGCCGGGCGCACCGCCATGCTGGCCCTGGTTCGCAAATCCACGGCCACCACACTTTTCGTTTCAAATGATCCGGACCTGATCGCCTGCGCCAACACCGTCTGGCGGATCCAGGACGGGGCGGTCACCGTTTTCGAGCCGAGCGCCATTGCGGACGAATATGCCAAGTCATCCGGTCCGGCCATTCACGGACCCATGATTTCCTAACCCGTTCCCAAGGCCGTCATGAAAATCATTTCCAAACTATATCTCAGCGTCAGCCTTTTGCTCGCCATCGCGATCGGCGGCACGCTTCTCGCCGTGCTTTGCGCGCGGGAAGGATCGAAACATGCCATACGAAAGAATTTGGCGCATGAGGAGTATGAGTCCTATCTTGCGCTTTCAAATCACACCTATCAACTCTTCAAGCAATTCGGTGATGCGATTCTGATCGGTGACCGGGATCTCGGCGCCGGCGAAACGGCGCTCCAGGCCCAGATTCGCGGCGATATTAGCCGCATTCGTCAGTTGACCGCGGACGAGATCCGACAATTCGGCCAAGGATACAAAGAGCTCGAACATCTCGAACGGATTGAAGCCACCATCAACGGCGTCTTGGTCGAGTATGAAGAAGTGATGCAATCCCGTGACCGTGAGAGATTAATCACCTACTGGTCGCGCCTGTCACGGATGCTCGATGAGAGCATCGACGAAGACTTCAACCAACTGATCAAGGAGGCGATCGACCGCGAGGCGGCGGAGGTCGCGACCGAGAAGGCCGCCACCATCAGCATGATCCGCCGGTTCGAGTTGTTGGCCGCCATCTTTTCGCTAATGGCGATCGTCGCGGCGGCCGCGAGCGTGTGGATCTTGCGCCGCGATCTTCGCGAACCGATCGTCAAGCTCGTCGATGGCGCGGCGGCCTTGGCACGCGGCGACGTTGCCCACCGCATCGACGTGGTGGGGCGGAACGAACTCGACGACGTCGCGGTTGCTTTCAATTTGATGGCGAAAGAGGTTTACAGCCGCGAACAAGCGCTTTCGAACTCGAACTCGCAATTGGAGAAAGCGGTCTCGGATCGCACCAAGGAACTGGAGCATCTGCTCGACGTCTTGCGGCAGGCGGATGAAAACCGCCGGCAACTTTTGGCCGATGTGAGCCACGAGCTTCGTACACCGCTGACCATCATTCGCGGCGAAGCCGAAATTGCGTTGCGCGACGAGGATGAGTCCCCGGCGCGATACCGCGTCGCGCTGGAGAAAGCGCGCGAAGCGGCCGCGCATACCGCGGAATTAGTCGATGACTTGTTGTTCCTCGCCCGACGCGAAACCGGGCATTCCCGCCTATCACGCGACATGATCGACCTTTCCACGCTGTTGCCGGAGATCGTCGAGCAGTATCGAACGGCCGCCGAACAGAACAGTACGCGTGTGCGCTATATCGCGACGGTCCATGATGCGCCGGCCTATACAGATCCGGTGCGAATTCGACAGGTCATCCTCATACTTTTGGAGAACGCCAGCCGCTATGGCGGCAAATCGATCGACTTGCGGCTCGACACAGCGCCCAAAGGCTACGTGCTTTCGGTCTCGGATGATGGCCCGGGCATGTCCGACGTGGAGCGCCAGAATGCGTTCGAACGGTTTTTCCGTGGGTCCAACGCCGCCATCCGCTACCGCCAGGGCTCCGGCTTGGGCTTGCCTGTCGCCAAGGCGATCGTCGAAGCCCATGGCGGCGAGATCCTCCTTGAGAGCGCCCCGAACCAGGGCGTGACGGTATCATTCACGGTGCCGAAGGACCCGGATCTCGACGCCGCAGCCTAAGTCATGGCGATCCGAAATAGGAACGACAGACGGCAGATCCCCGCGCCTTTTTTTTCGCGCGTTCCCTGCGCAACCACCGAAAACAATTTGCCTTTTTCGGAATAGTGAACCTTCGGGCACGTTGTATAGCAGATGAGTTTTTGATCATGACGCAGTAAACGACCCGCCGGCTCAAGGCAGTCATTTGCCGGGTAAGGGGTGGAAGGGCTGGCAATGAATCTATTGCTTGTTGAAGACGAAGTACGCGTTGCGGAGTTCGTACAAAGCGGCCTCAACGCCGAAGGCTGGACTGTAACCGTCGCGCATGATGGTGAGACAGCTATCGAATTGCTCGCCGTCCATCAGTTCGAAGTGGTCATACTGGATCTCATGCTGCCTGGCATCAACGGCTATGAAGTCTGCCGTCGGATGCGGGCCAAGAAAAACGCCACGCCCGTGCTGATCCTAAGTGCGCTCGACGATGTCGAAGATCGGGTCGCGGGGCTGCGCCTTGGAGCGGACGACTTCTTGTCCAAACCCTTTGATTTTGAGGAACTTCTGGCGCGTTTGGAAGCACTTACGCGACGCGCTACCGAACGAACCGGCACCTCTCCAGCCGATGGCCGTGTTCTGCGTGCCGGGGAAATCCAGTTCGATACCTGGTCGCTGGAAGTGACGTGCCAAGGACGCCCGATCGACCTATCCGCCAAGGAACGGGACATACTGAAACTGTTTCTCAACAATCCGGAGCGCGTATTTTCACGCGAACGTATTCTAAACGCGTTGTGGAAGATCAACGAAGATCCGCTCACAAACGTCGTCGATGTGTATGTTGGGCGTTTGCGCAAGAAGCTCGGCGATTGCGGCGGTTACATCAAGACCGTGCGTGGCGCCGGGTACCGCCTCTCAGTTTGCGCAAGAGATTCCGTCGCCAAGAGTTAATTACCCAGGCAACGAACGCACGTCACCCACCGAAGCGCCGACAAAACCAAATCCAGACGATCGGATCTTAAACAGGCAATTCTGTCTGAATTGCCTAAAGAAAAAGGGCGCTCGCAATGCGCAGCGCCCTTTGGGATGTCAAGACAAGGGCGGCCGGCACAATACGGCCGACCGCCCTCTTAATGTGGGTTACTCCGTCGAAACGGCCTGTCGGGCATTGGCCAAAGTCACATAGGTTCCCACGCTCGGCGTGCCGGACAACGGCATGTCATTGTCGCTTTCGAAGGCCATCAAAGCGTTGGAAGTCGCTCGGCCCCATACGCCGTCGATGGACGCGGTGTAGTAGCCGAGATCGCGCAATAGGGTCTGGAATTCCTTGGCGCGTTGGACGGGCTGCATACGCTTATAGTCGTTGATCAACGACCGCGTCAGCTGCGGATTGGCCCACCCCGCCTCAAGGCACGGACGGAAATCGAGGTCGTAATAGTCGGCGATGTGAACCATGACGGCGGCCTCGGTGATATGCCGCTGCGCCATTTGCGCGCCTTCGACATTGGCGCCGGTCAATGCGATCGCGCCCGCCGATTCGCCATTGTCGATCAGCAGGTCGGCATCGCCGGTCGTCGACGCCACAACCAATCCGACACCGGACGCGTGCTTGACGACGCCGTCGACCGAGGTCGAGAAATCAGCGGCTATCAGGTCATAGGACTGGTCGCCGCCGAGCGTAAAGAGCACGTTGCCGACATTGACCTGCACCGCCGCGCCGCGATCCGCGCCGCGCCGGTCGAATTGGGTCCAAGCGCCGTTGAACACCAATAGATCCGCATTGCCGCGCCGCGTGGTCGGCCCAACGTCGGTATCGATCAGCAGGCGAATGCGATCCGTATCGAGCCGATTGACGGCGGTGCGAATCCACCAATCGCCGCCGCGGCTGAGACCCCGTTGTCGGAAGAAGCGGGGCACGGTCCTATCCGGAATGCTCTCGACATAAATGTCGACCGGCCTCACCGCGCTTTCCTCGACCAAGGTCCCGAGGCACTGCAAACCAGACGAATGATAGGTCTCCATCGCGGCGACCGGCTCCGAGGGTTGGAAGGCATCGATGCCGGGCTCGACAACCGCGCAACCGCTTAACAGCGCGATCGCAACGGTTCCGCCCGACGAAGTCAGAAATCGTGAAAGCATTGCCGTCTAAACTCCCCTTCTTCCTAAGCCGGTGCTATTTCGGCCGTGTGTCAATTGCCATGCTATTGAACGCACAGGGGCTAGACTCTCGCCGGCACCACAAAGTCGTCGCGGAGATGCCGAACCGCCGACAGCGGGTCGCAAACCGGACCTGGTCATGGAAAGGCCCTCACGCAGTATTCGATAGCATGTCGAAAAGAAAACCTTAAGACGCCGTTCGTCGTCAAAATAGCGGCGTGAATAGATTTGAAAATTAGTCATGCCCAATGCCTCCCCGGTATTGGTCCAAATTAAACAATTGGCTATTTCCAGCCACCATTTATTAATTTGTCTTCCGCTTCCGGCTCCAAAGGCGGTTCCGGCATTGCGGCCTCAAGCGCTTCATCGAGGAAGCGATCAAGCGGTCCGCTGGCCAACTGATATTCCGGGCCGCGCCGCTCGTCCGCGGGCACGTCCCACAAATCCGTATGCACCATCAATTCGAGCTGCCAAGCGCCGGCATCGTTCCGGCAGGCAACACCGTACGTCGTCAGTCCGTCGTGCAAATCCTCGAATTGACGGCAATAGCGGCCGTCCCGATGAACGAAGGTCAATAACGGCGTGATTTGCCCGCCATTTGTGTCGATCGAAATCGGCGCGCCGCTGCGTCCGCTCTCAAGCACTGTCGCGAGCATCTCGCTATCGCTCTCTTCCGGCGTCCCGCCATAGAGCCAAACACCTGTCGCACCGCCCATGGCGATCAGCAAACCGGCAGCAGTCGCATGCGCCAAACCAGGCGCGAGGAATCCTTCAAACAGACGACCGAGGCGGAAGCCGGGCTGGCGCGCGCGGCGGCGGTCCACGGCCTCCATCAGCGCGTCGGGCACCGGCTCCTTGAGCGCGCCCTCATAGGCTTCCCGCAGCAGTCCGTTGAGCTCGCGCATCGCCTCGGCGCGTTTGCTTGCGGACGGATCGCTGGCAAGCATGGCCGCGACCTTCGCGTCTTCGGCCGGCTCAAGTTCGCCATCCACATGCGCCATGATTTTTTCATCCGACAAAGACATCCGCTCTTTCCCAAATTCGTTCAATTGACGGTTTCCGGCGATAGGTCCGCGCCGACCATGCCAAGCAACCGTTTCCGGCCGCGCGCAAGACGGCTCATAACGGTGCCGATGGGCAGGTCGAGCACGTCCGCGGCTTCCTGGTAGCTCAGCCCTTCCACCGCGACCAAGGCGAGAACCACGCTCTGATCCTTGGGCAGATCGGTCATGGCCCGCCGCACATTCTCCAAAGTCAGGCGCGAGACCATATCTTCGCGGCCATCGTGCCCGGCAACGTCGGCAACCTGGTCGAGCGTGACTTGCGGCGCCCGACGATTTTGGCTTCGTTTCTGATCGATCCAGGCGTTTTGCATAATCCGATACATCCAACTGTCGAGTCGCGTTCCATCGGCCCATTGGTGCAGCGCACGCAAAGCTTTTTCGCATGACGCCTGCACGAGATCGTCTCCGTCCGCCTTGCTACCCGTCAGCGCATAGGCAAATCGCCTCATCCGGGGCAGCAATGCGACCATCTGTTGGGTCGCGTCAGTCATCGGCTCCGCTTGCTCGATCCTTTAGGGGCAACAACGCCTGGTCCCCGGAATTATTCCCGGCATCGAAAAAAAATAACTATTTGGTCCTTTTCGCCAAATTGGGGAATAGAGCATGCTCCCCTGACGTTTATGAGGCGTGAGGACATCGAAATATGGCTCACCACAGTGGGTATGGGACGGCTTAAAAGCTGGTGAGAACAATGAAACGCTACGTTTTGGTCGCCGCAATTCTGGTGCTGGCCTGGTCGGCGTTCGATGAGAGCCGAACCAGCCTGTCTCAAACCGATCTCGCGTTGGGTATCCGGCCGGCTCTGGCTGATGATGACGACGACGCTGAAGGCGACGGCGAGGACAACGGCGAAGACGACGATAACGATACCGACGCGGCTTTCGAGGAAGATAGCGAGGCGGGCGCCGACGGCGATTTCGAAGAAGATGATGGCGACGACGGCGACGACGATGAAGACGACGATGACGACGACGATGATGACGATGATGACGACGACGATGGCGAAGAAAGCGGCGAGGAAGAAGAGGAAGAAATCTCCTCAGAGCCAGCCGACGACGATATCGGCGCCACGAATAACCAAACTTCGTCCGAGTCCGATCTCGACGATCGGGCCCGCGTCAATTTTGTAACCATCGACGCGCCGATCGACGATGGTGTCGTCGAAGCCGGTGAGATTCTTGCCTTCGCGCCAAACGATGCCGCGCTCGATCAAATTGAGGCGCTGGGTTACGACATTGCCGCCCGCGAAACACTCCCCGCGCTCGGAATCGCGGTTTTGCAAATTGTAGGCGAAGATGAACGCCCACTTGATGACGTTCTGAGCGAACTCCGCACGGCGGCACCCGGCATTACCTTCGAGGCCAATCACATCTACGGCCTTGCCGGCAATCGCTGCGAGGGAAATGGCTGCTATGGCACCGATCTAATCGGTTGGTCGGGCGATCGCGTTTCGTGCGGTTCGGGAATTCGGATCGGGCTGATCGACAGCGGCATCGACACCACGCAAGCAGCCCTTAGGTCCGGCCGAGTCCAACAACGTTCCTTCATGTCCGACCGGGCGTCCCCGCCTCCGGATCACGGGTCGGCCATCGCGGCGCTGCTCATCGCCAACGACGGTCAGACCTTTACTGGATTATTGCCGTCGGCCGAGTTGTTGATGGCGAACGCGTTTTACCAGCATTCGGACGGCGCCGTCCGGGCCAATGCGCTTGCCCTGGCGCGCAGTTTCGACTGGCTGGTGGCGGAAGGCGCCAGCGTGATCAATGTCAGTCTTGCCGGGCCGGCGAACGGCTTGCTCGAATTGTCGGTATCGCGCGCGCACGAAGCCGGCGCGATCGTCGTCGCGGCAGCGGGCAATGAAGGCCCGTCCGCGTCCCCGCTCTATCCCGGCGCCTACGAAGACGTGCTTGCCATCACCGCCGTCGACCGGCATTTGCGCATTTACCGCCACGCGAATCGCGGCGAACATCTCTATGCGGCGGCGCCAGGCGTCCGGGTTTGGACACCGACCGGTCCTGCCGACGGCCAAACCTGGGATGGCACGAGTTTCGCGGCCGTCTTTGCATCGGCCATTTTGGCGGAACGCGCCGCCCGCGAGGCCCCATCGAGCGGTGTCGCCGCAGCGGTTTCACGGGAAGCCCGCGACTTGGGCGCCCCCGGCCGCGACAATGTTTACGGCTGGGGCCTTATGGCGAGTGTCCCAGGCTGTTTGGACCCTTCATGACTCCAACCAATGAGCTGAACTGACATAGATTGAGGCTAGGGTCTTTCGCGGCGGATAGGTTCCAGCCGCGTGTTGTTCGTTCTGGCGGGAGGGGCGCGGTGCCCGGATTGGTGTTGCTGGTGTTGTACGGCGTGGTGGCGCTCGCGCCGCTCGCCTTGGCGTGGTCCTTCAATTTGCCGCCGCGCGCGCCGCTCGACGAGGTGTCGTCGGCCATTGCATTAGTCGCGACGTCGATGCTGCTAATGGAATTTGTGCTGTCCGGCCGATTTCGCCTGATCAGCCGGCGCACCGGGATCGACGCGACCATGCGGTTCCACCAACTGGTCGCGCGCCCGGTGACAGTGCTCTTGCTCTTGCACCCGTTTCTCTACACCACACCGCTTCGCCAAGCCGGACTGCCTTGGGATGTCACCGGGCAAACGTCGCTCGGCTTGACCGCGACCGGCATCGTCACCGGCCTGATTGCCTGGGCGCTTCTCGCCGCTTTGGTGCTCAGCGCGATCTTCCGAGATTCGCTAACGTGGCGCTATGAAGCCTGGCGCCTATCGCACGGCATCGGCGCGGCATTAATCGCGGGCTTTGGCGTTTTTCACGCGCTGGAGGCCGGTCGCTATAGCAGCCACCCGCCGCTCGCGGCGCTGTGGTTGGCGCTGTTGGCTCTGGCGCTCCTGACACTCGTTATCGTCTACGTGGTGCGCCCACTGCTCAAACTCCAGCATCCCTACCGCGTCACCGCGGTGGAACAGCGCGGGCTCAAGATTTGGGAAGTGGACATTGAACCCGCCCAAGGCGACGCGCTTGCGTTCGAGCCCGGGCAGTTCGTTTGGCTGACCATCGACCGGCCGCCTTTTTCATTCCGCGAACATCCCTTCTCGATCGCGTCGGCGCCGTCAGAGAACAAGCGCCTGGCGTTTCTGATCAAAGAAGTCGGTGATTTTACGAGTCAAATTGGCCGGGTGCCCGTCGGCGCCCGCGCCTATGTCGACGGGCCGCACGGGGCGCTGACCCTTAGCAAAAAACCTAGCGCGGGCATCGTATTTTTGGCCGGTGGCGTCGGCATCGCTCCGATCTTTTCGATGCTGCGCCAGCTTCGCGCGGACGGAGACAAACGGCCGATGACGCTGCTGTACGGGAACCGGGTGACCGACCAAATCCTTCACGGCGACGAACTCAATGATATGTCGCGTGACCTCAATCTCACCGTCGTGCATGTGATATCCGAGCCGCCCGACGATTGGGAAGGCCCGGTCGGTGTCATGGACGAAGCGTTGATCCGTGCGCACTGCGACCGGCCGGACAAGACCGACTGGCTCTATGTGGTCTGCGGCCCGCCGCCGATGATCGACGCCACCGAGGACGCTTTGGTCGCGATCGGCATTCCCGAGCGCCGCGTGGTGTCCGAGAAGTTCGCCTATTGATAACGTAAGTGAGGTGCCCCCATGCAGCACCGGCAAGCAGCCCGCGCCGTGTGGATCGTGTTGATCATTGTGGCGATCCTGGTCGTCGCTTTCGCCCTACGCTAGTCAACGCGACGCAATAACCGCACGGGCTTTCGTTTTTGGAATCCCATTTGCCGCGCCGTGAGGTCGCAATGGCGGACAAACAAGTGACGAACATTGGATTGGCCCTGGGCGGAGGCGGCGCCAAAGGGTTGGCCCATATCCGCTTGCTTGAAGTCATCGATGAATTTGGCATCGAACCGCGCTGCATCGTCGGTACAAGCATCGGTGCGATCGTCGGTGTCCTCTACGCGTCTGGCATGAGTCCCAGAACCTTGAGAGAGGAGATCCAAGGCGCGTCACGCAATGGGAAAAACAGCATCACCGACGCGGCGAAGAATATCTTCGCCTGGTTGCAGCTCGTGAAAGTCAATTGGAAAGGCGGCAGCTTGCTCAAGGCCGACGCGTTTCTCGATGATTTGATGAAATATGTGAAGGTCCGCGACTTCGAAGAGCTGCGCATGCCGGTGAGAGTGGTTGCGGCTGACTTTTGGCGTCGCGACGAGGTGGTGCTCGGAACCGGCGACATTCGAACCGCGGTCCAAGCGAGCATGGCACTGCCCGGAATCTTCGAGCCGGTGGTCGTCGACGGGCGGGTCTTGGTCGATGGGGGCGTCGTCAATCCCGTCCCTTACGACGTCATCATGGACGAGTGCGACGTGACAATCGCGATCGACGTGATGGGACGCCGGACAGAGAGTGCCCGTTTGGTTCCTTCGCTCCAGGAGTCGATATTCAACTCGTTTCAGATCATGCAGAGAGCCATCCTGCGTCAGAAAATCGCGGCACGGCCGCCGGACATCTATATCCGTCCCGAAATTGTCGACGTTCTGATGCTCGAGTTTTACCAGGCTGGAAAGATATTCGCGCAGGCCGAGGCGGCGGCCGACCAGCTTCGGAGAGAACTCGAACGGCTGCTCGAAAGGACAAGTCGCCAGCTTTGAGCATCATGCGCATCATCGGCGGTTCCTTCTCTAAGCCTCGTCGGGCGGGCGACTGATTTGTTCTTCCCCGACTTCGAAAACGTCGTGGTTGGGTGGGGCCTCTACACGCTCGCATTGCTGCTTTCGGTCGCGTGCGCGGGACATGTTTTGCTACGCAAGCGGGACTCACGCGCCGCGGTCGGTTGGATCGCCGTCTGCCTGCTTTTGCCCGGATTCGGCGCGTTGCTGTATGTAATGTTTGGCGTCAACCGCATCAAAGCACGGGCGCGGCATCTCCGGCGGCAGTGGCCAATCCCGGACAATAGTGATCTGGACGATCCTGTCTTAACTGCCGACTGGCTGCCGGAACATTTCGGCTTCATACGGCTTTCGCGCAAGGTGACACGCCGGCGTTTCGTGCAGGGAAATCAGGTTGAGCTGCTGGTCAATGGCGAGGAAGCCTACCCAGCCATGCTCGCGGAAATCGGCGCCGCGCGTGAGTCAATCGGCTTGTGCACTTACATATTCGACAGTGATCGTGTCGGTCTGCAATTCGTCGACGCCCTTGCCGACGCCGTGAAACGGGGCGTGGACGTTAAGGTGCTCGTCGACGGTGTGGGCGAGACCTATTCTCGACCACGCATCTCCGGTTTGCTTCGGGAGAAGGGTGTCCCGACGGCGCGTTTCATGCCTTGGAATCGCTGGCAGTGGATCCGTCATCTCAACCTGAGGAATCACCGTAAGATATTGGTCGTCGACGGCACGCTCGCCTTCACGGGCGGAATGAACATCGGCGTCCGGCATCTTGCCGAAGCCGAGGACAACCCTAAGAAAGCGCTCGACGTTCACTTCAAGGTGCGCGGGCCGGTCGTCGCCGACGTCGAGCAGGCGTTTTTGGAAGACTGGTCCTTCGCCACAGGCGCCAACCACTTGCGGGCGGAGGCCCTGGATTTGCCCTGGGTGGGTGATCTCTGGGCCCGCGTGATCATAGACGGGCCCAATGAGGATTTCGAGAAACTGAGTTGGATGTACATGGCCGCGACCAATGCCGCAGCGAAGAGCGTGCAGATTATGACGCCCTACTTCCTGCCGGACCGGGAGCTCGTGGCCAGCATGAGCGCGGCCGCGCTGCGCGGCATAGACGTGGAAATCGTCTTGCCAGAGAAAGGCAACATACCCTTCGTGAGTTGGGCAACCGATGCCATGCTCTGGCAAGTGCTCGAACATGGCGTGAAGGTTTATCGTCAGGCCGGACCCTTTGAGCATTCCAAGCTCTTCATTGTCGACAATAGCTATGCAATCGTTGGATCGGGTAATTTCGACGCCCGGAGCTTGCGCCTTAACTTCGAATTCAACCTTGAAATATACGGCGAGGAATTCGTTCCCGTCCTCTCGCGGCACATCGACCAGGCCAAGGCCCATTCGGTAACGGTAACACTTTCTGACACGAACAAACGTCCCTTGGCCATCAAGCTTCGTGACGGCTTTGCCCGTTTGTTCGCACCCTACTTGTGAGCGCGGGATCTGGTTATCAGAAACCCATTTGCCGCGCCGCGAGGTCACGCATGATCTCCTCCGCGCCGCCGCCAATCGCGTTGACACGGACTTCGCGATAAATGCGTTCCACCTTTTGACCGGTCAAATAGCCGGCGCCGCCGAATGTCTGCACCGCTTCGCGCGCGCAATATTCCATGGTCAGCGTTGCTTGGTTTTTCAGCATACAGATTTCGGCGACAGGGTTTTCGCCCTGATCGACGCGCCAAGCAAGATTCTCCAGCCAAGCTTGCGTCGCGTTAATCCGCATCGCCATATCCACGAGCTTATGGCGCACGACTTGATGGTCGATCAGGCGCGCGCCGAAAGTTTTGCGTTCGCGTGCATATGCAACCGTGTCATCGAAACAGACCTGCGAGAATCCGTTACAGCCGGCGGCCATCATCAACCGCTCGAAATTGAAATTCTGCATGACGATCTTGAAACCGCCATTCTCCTGTCCGATCAAGTTCTCCACCGGCACGCGCACGTCATCGAAATAGAGCGTCGCGGTATCGGAGGCGTGCCAACCCATCTTTTTCAACGGCGTGCGCGACAGGCCGGGCATGTCCGCCTCGACCAACAGCAAGGACACGCCCCCGGCCCCCTCGCCCCCGGTCCGCACCGCCGTCGTGATGACATCGGCTTGCATGCCGGAGGTGATGAACGTTTTCGAACCGTTGACGACATAGTGGTCGCCGTTGCGGCGCGCGGTGGTTTGCAGGTTGGCGACATCGCTGCCACCCGAAGCTTCAGTGATTGCTAGCGCCGCGATCTTTTCGCCCGCGAGAACCGCCGGGACGACCCGCGCCTTCACGGTCTCCGTCGCCGCGCGAATAACCGGCGGCAAACCAATCGCGTGGCTGCCGAGGCTCGCCGCGACCCCGCCCGATCCGGCCCGCGCAACCTCCTGCGCGGCAATGATCATGATGAAATGATCCGCCATCGCGCCGCCTGCCGCGATCGGATGATGCGCGGCGATCAAGCCGACATCACCGGCTTTGCGATAGAGCGCGCGCGGCAACCGTTCGGCTTCCTCCCAGG